>CAMJHW010000128.1 GCA_946405645.1 uncultured Bacteroidales bacterium | reverse complement strand
TCCGCCGCGGCCAGGCGCATCAGCTGCTCCATCTCCGGGGAAGCGGCGCTGAGGCGGTAAGGCTTGCCTGCGACTTTTAACGTGATGTCCTGTGCCATGTCAACTCTCCAGCAGCTTTATGCATCTGTCAATCTCCCGGATCAGCTTTGCAATCCGCTCCTTCGACTCGGCAGGGTCTCCGGAAGCCTGAAACGCGCGCATCAGCTCGAGATTGTCTATCTGTTGGTTCAATTCAGTAATCTGCTCCTTGTACTTGAGGCACTTCTCCTCGCTCTCCGAAAGCCGTCCTGCCAGGTCGTCCGCCCGCTGCCTCTCGGCCTCGTACAGCGCAACCAGTTTGGCAATATTAGACTTGATATCCTCGAGCATCGCAGATGATACCTAAAATACATAGGCAAATATAATCAATTAATCGCAAAACATCAAGCGCCTGAAAAAATGTCGGAACATCAAAAAAAAGAGAACCCACAACCGAGGCTGTGGGTTCTCCGGGAAGAATAATATTTATCTAAAGAGAAAATTATTTCTTCGGGCGAAGGATGACGGTGCGGCTCAGCACGTCGTTGTTGAAGAAGATCGGATCAACACCACCGTTGGCGCTGGTCTCGAGCTTGTCGGCAGGGACACCGAGGCTGACGAGGTAGTCGAAGACCACCTTGGCGCGCTGCTCGGAGAGAACCTGGTTGCGCTTGACGCTGCCCGTCTTCTTGTCGGCGTAGCCGGCGACGGAGATGACGGCGTCGATGTCCTTGATCTCCTCAGCAAAGATCTGGAGGCGAGCCTTGTCCTTCTGGGAGAGGACGGCCTTGTCGAGCTCGAAGAAGACAGCGGTGGAAGCAGGGATCTCCTTGTTGATGTACTTCTCGACCTCCTTGATGACTTCTTTCTCGACAACCTTCTCGACGATCTTCGGGTTCTTGGCGGCGTAGTCGCGGGCCAGAGCGTCAGCAGCCTCCTTGGAGAGGTAGCCGGCGGCAGCGGCAGCAGCGGCGGCACGGGCGAACTTGCCGTGCTTGCCACCGATGGTCCAGATGGCGTTGAGGGTCACGCGGCCGGTGCCCTCACCCTTGCGATACTGGGAAGCGTCGCCGAACACGGACGGGGTGATGCCGAAACGGCCTTCGAGAGCGAGCTCAAAAGCATTGGTGAAGTTGTAGCCAAAGCCGAGACCGGCGGTGGCACCGACGCGGGCGCGGAGGCCTTCAGCCTCGCGGACGAGCATCTTGCCGGCGGTCTGCTGGGCAGCGTTCACGAACTCGGTGCCGACGGAGGAGAAGTTCACGGTCGGGCCGACGAAACCATAGACGTCGAACTTGGCGAGGTCCTCAGCGAAGATGTTGCTGAAGTTGATGATACCATCGAGGTTGATCTCACCGAAGAGTTTGTTCTTGGCGGAGAAAATCTCGTTGTTGGCGCCGAAGTTGGTAGCATTGCCATCCTTCTTGTCGAGGGTCTGGAAAGGACCGCCGATGACACCACGCACACCCCAAACCGGAGTGATGTACTTGCCGACCATGATATTGCCGTAGACGGAAGGGGTGTTGAAGCCACCGTTGTAGACGGAGATGATACCGCCACCGATGCCGACGAACACATCATTTCCCTTATAAGCAGTCTGAGCGTTAGCGGCGAGCGTACCGGCCGCAAGAGCGATAGACAGAGCAATAACTTTGAGTTTCATATCGTTTTTCTTTTAAACGTTTAACAATCAGAGGATGATAAAATTGGTCTAGGATTTACTCGTTGAAGGAGATACCGCCACCGGCATTCTCACCACCGTGAGCGTGGCCGTGGCCCTCCTCATAGTGACCGGCGGCACCCGGATAAGGAAGCTCCTTGACACCGTAAGTGCACTCGTACTTCTCGGCCTTGACGGAAGCGACCGTGAAAGGCTCGGCAGAAGCAAGCAGTTTGCCTTCCGCATCGACAGGAGCGGAGCCGTCGGCGTTGAGCTTGGCAGCGATGATGCTCCGGGTGACAGGGGTCGTGATCTGGCGGACGATGACATTCCACATGGCCCAGGCAGAGACCTTGAACTCGTAGTTCACGGTCGTCTCCTTGAGGTCGGCGGCCTTCACGCTCTCAACCCAATCCTTGACGACGACAGCCTCGCCAGGATAGACGGTCTCGAAACCGGCATAGTCAGGGAACACCACGTCAGTACCGGCGGAATAGCCCTCCTTGACAGGGATGGAAACGGAGCCGGACAGCATGTTCTCGGAATTGTTGACATACCAGGACTCGACGCCCTCGTGCGTGTAAGTGTAAGTGGTAAAGTGGGAATTGGCCAGCAGGCCGATGTTCTCGGAAGCCTCGCCAGCCTCCTCGTCAAACATGAAGTACCAGCCATCGACGCTCTCGCCGACACGGATGCTGCCGGAGAGCTGGGCGACCTGACCTGCGAGCAGGTTGGGAACGGTCACCGTAGTGGAAACAGGAGTGATGATCTGATCACCGGAAGCGGTGAGGGTCAGGACTTGCTCGGAAATGGCTTCGCTCTCTGCAGCATAGAAAGTGATAAGGGCCTTGTTGCCCGAATAGGCAATGGCTTTGTTCGGCAGGCTCTCGTATCCGGTAATCTCGAATTTACCGGTGATGGCGCTACCGTCGAGTTTCACGACTTCAACCGCGATCGTGCCTTTTGCACCGTCCAGCTTGAAAGCGGTTTCGATCTGCTCAGGCGTGCAGGCAGCAATGACACCTGCGAACGCAATGAGTGAAAATAACTTTTTCATTTCTTTTTAAATAAATATTAAACGTTAAACTTTTTCCTGTTTTTGGTCCTGGAGATGGTCTCCCACTCCACGACATACCACTTTACGAAAGACAAATATATCTCACAAAAACCGAAAAAACAAGTCTTTTAGCAAGTTTTTAGCCTTTCAGGGGGGTTCGGTGCCTTTATTTATCTATTTGACCTTCTATATAATACGGGTTATAATAGTTCTTGCTGACCAGGTTGTCCGCCGCTTCCGTACGGAATTCCTTGTAGTAATATTGCTCGTTGTTGGCATTGTAATCGAAGGTGGTCTGGCCGGACGTGGTGATGCGCGGCACATGTCCATGGCGGCGCGCCCGATAGGGCGGCAGGGACACATGGATCCGGAAACCGCCGTTGGTATGCGGCTGGACGCTCTTCGGCTTCAAGCCGCCGTGGCCGTCGAAAAGCAGCCCGCGCTCGGCGTAAAAGCCGATGGAGCAATGCCGGAAGTGCCTGATCATCTCGAACTTAAGGCCGTAGTCACCGAACAGGAAACGCTGCGCGCGCAGCGTGAACTGCGTATTCAGGGCGGCATTGTAATAGTTGCCGGCCAGGTTCCAGACGAACTGCGGCTCCCAGTAATACTTCCACTTGAATCCGACGAAATACCCCTCCGAGACCAGCCCCAGCTGCGTGTCGACCCAGAAGCGCTCGTTGGGGAACCAGTAAGCGGCCTCGAGCGCGGCGCCGAAGCGGTTGCCCGTGAACTGTCCGACCGTGAACTTGCCCAGGATATTGAGATGCCAGGGGTCCCGGAACCGCTGGGAGAGGGAGATGACGCCCGGATGGACCAGGTGATACTTGTTCTCGAAGAAATCGGTGAAGACCGGGATGACGAGCTGATAGGAGAAACGGGCGCCCGGCCAGAGGTCGACCTCAAGGGCCGGTTTGAGCTCCCACAGGGTCTGGTAGACCTGCGTGATGATCAGGTTCGTCAGCGAGAGCACCGGATAGACCGTGATGTCCGTCCTCAACGATGAATTGTTCATCATCGGCTGCTTCCGGACGGCATCCCAGGAGGCGTCGAGACGCTTGGTCGTGTGCCAGGAGCCGGTCTCGGGGCGGAAGGAAATCGTGACCTCGGGGATCTTGCCGGCCGTGCCGATGAGCTTGACGGGCTTGGAGGCGTCCAGGCCGCTCCCCTCGAGGATCTGCACGGCGCGGGCGAATCCCTCGGCGGGCAGCTTGTAGTAGTCGTTTTCAACGGTGAAGGCCGTGAACTCCGGCGTCTCGACGGCACGCACGTTGACGAAGCCGGCCTCGACGAGGCGCTGCGCCGCGGACTCGAGGCGGAACGCCTGCGTGCTGTCGGCGGGAGACGCATCCTGCGCCGCCGACGCCAGCGGCGTCAGGAACGGGAGAAGTGCGATAAGCCAGGTCAGTCTCTTCATCATTCGAACTTCGAATTCTACAAAGTTAATAAATTTTCAGGACTTCCGTCGTATCCAGCGTGAGTCCGTCTCGGCTGCGGCGGTAGGTGTCGTGCCGGACAGGGCCGACGCCCGCGGCATACCAGCTCTCGGAGACCGTGTCGCGGTTGCGGCCGACGCCGCGTTCCACCTTGTGCTCGCGGATCACCACGCAGTCGAATTCCCCCGCGGGGACGCGGATCCGCTCGAAACGGAGGACTTCCCGCTCGGTGAGGTCCATCGTGTGGACCATGACACCGGTCCGGACCGTGCAGCGGGCGTCCGGCAGCCGGTCGCCCGGTTTCATTCCGGCCGGGAGCAGGGCCGGGGCCGTCTCGACCTGCTGGCCGGCGGCCGGGAACAGGTTGTGGAGGATGCTTTTCAGCGAAGCGCCGAGGTCCTGGCAGACGGTGCCGTCGGCGGTGACGGTCGCCGTCATCGGGGCGGCCCCGCCATAGAGCGCTTTGCCGCCCGGGCCGCGCAGGGTGAAGACATAGCCGACGACGCGCGCGGTCCCGTCTTCCCGGACGCCGGTGTATTCCATCGTCGTGCTCCGCTCGAAACGGCCGTTGGAGGCCTTGTGGCGTTCGTACACGAGGGTGCGGCCGGGCTGCATGCAGATATACGGCTCTC
>CAMJHW010000127.1 GCA_946405645.1 uncultured Bacteroidales bacterium | reverse complement strand
TTGGGGCCGGTCAGGATGATGATCTGCTGCTGCTCGGAGTCGAGGTAAACGTCGTTGGGGACATACTCCTCGCCGGGACCCATCATCTTCTCGATGACAGGATGGCGGCCGGCGCGGATGTCCAGCGCGAGGCCGTCCGTCATGACCGGACGGCAATAGCGGCTGTCGGCCGCCAGGTCGGCGAAGCCCGACAGGACATCCAGCCGGGCCAGTATCTGGCAGTTGGCCTGGATGTCGCGGATATAGCTCTGGATCTCGGCCACGAGATCCGTGTATATCTGGCTCTCAAGCTCGTAAATGCGGCCCTCGGCGGACAGGATCTTCTCCTCATAGACCTTCAGCTCCTCGGTGATATAGCGTTCGGCGTTGACAAGGGTCTGCTTGCGTATCCATTCCTCCGGCACTTTGTCCTTGAAAGTGTTGCGGACCTCGATGTAGTAGCCAAAGACATTGTTGTAGCCTATCTTCAGGGAACTGATGCCCGTACGGTCGATCTCGCGCTGCTGCATCTGAAGGAGATAATCCTTGCCTCCGCGCGAGATGTCGCGGAGCTCGTCGAGTTCTGCGTTCACGCCGGAGGCGATGATGTCGCCCTTGCCGAGCTGGGCGGCGGGATTGGCGGCCATCGTGCGACGGATGTCGTCGAGAAGGCTGCCGCAGCCGCGCAGCTCCCCCACCATCCGGTCGAGTTCGGCCACTCCGCGTCCGCGGCACAAGGCCGAGACCGGATCGGTCTGCTCCAGCGACCTGCCCAGCTGCATGACCTCGCGCGGCAGAATCTTGCCCGTGGCCGCACGGGAGAGGATGCGCTCGAGGTCACCGACATTGGATAGCAGGGTCTGTAACTCCCGCAAATCCCCGTCTTCCTTGACAAAGTGCTCCACCACGTCGTAGCGGGCGTTGAGTTCCCGGAGGTCCATCACCGGCATGGAAAGCCACTGGCGGAGCAGGCGGGCGCCCATGGGGGAACTGCAGCGGTCGATCACATCGACCAGCGAAGTCCCTTCCGTGCCCGCCGCAGATCCGAAGATCTCGAGGTTGCGGAAAGTGAACTTGTCCATCCAGACAAATTTGGAACCGTCGATACGGGAAATGGAGCAGATATTGCCCAGGCCCGAATGATATGTCTGCTCGAGATATACGAGCAATGCGCCAGCGGCGCAGATGCCCAAAGGACAGCTGTCGATGGCGAAACCCTTGAGGGATCTGACGCCAAGCTGCTTGCGAAGCTTCTCCTCGGATGCGTCCTTGACGAAAGCCCATTCATCCAGTGTAGTGATATAGGCCTGGTTGCCATACTTCTCCCGGACGGTCTTCTCGTAACCGCGTGGCACGACGAGCTCCTTCGGAGCGAAGGAGGCCAGCAAGGTACCGACATAGTCGGCTGTACCCTGCGCGACCTTGAATGTGCCGGTCGAGACGTCGAGGAATGCCGCTCCGCAGCTTTCGCCGTGGAAATAGATGCCTGCGAGGAAGTTGTTCTCCTTTTGGACGAGCATCTGCTCGCCGAATGCGACTCCCGGCGTCACGATCTCCGTCACGCCGCGCTTGACGATGTTCTTGGCAAGCTTGGGGTCCTCGAGCTGGTCGCAGATGGCGACCTTGTAGCCGGCGCGGATAAGCTTCGGCAGATAGGCGTCGATGGCGTGGTAAGGCACTCCGGCCATTGGGATGGCGTCGGCCATCGCGCTCGACCGCTTTGTCAGCACGATACCGAGGACCTTGCTGGCTATCGCAGCATCCTCTCCATATGTCTCGTAGAAGTCTCCGCAACGGAAAAGCAGCACAGCATCGGGGCACTGGGCCTTGAAGCTGAAAAACTGCTTCATCATAGGAGTCATCGGATCCTTTTCCTTTGTTTTCGCCGTCTTTGTCATATCATACAAAGTTAATCATTATTCCTGAATCTTCGTATTGTTTGAAAGCGTAACGAAAAAGCGTATCTTTGTGTACCATGAAGAGGGTTCTCATCATATCGTATTATTGGCCGCCGGCCGGAGGGTCGGGGGTGCAGCGTTGGGTGAAGTTTGCCAAGTATCTGCCGGCCGAAGGCTGGCAGCCGGTAATCTATACTCCCGAAAATCCCGAACTGTCCTCGGTGGACGAGACTTTGATGGCGGACATCCCCGCCGAAGCGGAGATCATCCGTCGTCCCATCACCGAACCGTACAGCCTGTACCGGAGACTGATGGGATCGAAAGCCTCGACCGATATGCAGACTCTCATCGGCAAACGCTCCGGAGCGGCCGGCGAATCAAAGGCAAAAGCCGGTGACGAAGCCGCCCGGGCGACCGGAGGGGAGGTCAATCCCATTTCCGGAGGGAGCAAGGACTGGAAGCAGAACCTCTCCCTGTGGATCAGGGGCAACCTTTTCATTCCCGACCCCAGGGTATGGTGGGTGGGTCCTTCCGTACGTTTCCTTAAGAAATATCTCAAGGAACATCCGGTCGACGTCATTGTTACCACCGCTCCGCCCCAGTCGATGCACCTCATCGGACAGCGGCTTCACAAGGCGACGGGGATTCCGTGGGTGGCCGATTTCCGCGACCCGTGGACCAAGCTGTTCTATTACAAGCACCTCCACCTGAGCGCAGCATCGGACCGCAAGCATCACAAGCTGGAGAAGGCTGTACTTGACGACGCATCGGCGGTCATCTCCGTCACTCCGCTGGTACAGCGGGAGTTCCAGGAGATGACGCGCACGCCTGTCGTCCTCATCACCAACGGCTTCGACGAGGATGACTACCCCGCTTTCACCACTTCCGGAAGCGGCAAAGATTCATCTGCGCCGGAGTTCCGCATCACGCATACCGGACTATTTGCCGAGGACGGCAATCCTTTGACACTTTGGGATGCGTTGGCAGAAAAGTGCGCCACGGACGAAGGGTTCAAGAGCGCGCTGCGCATCCGCCTTGTCGGCAAGGTCGACGAGACCATCATCTCAGCCATCGAGGCGCGCGGTCTCGGCGGCTGCCTCGACAATCTCGGCTACCGGCCCCACAACGAAGCCGTCGCCGAGCAGCGCGCCGCCTCGCTCCTTATTCTCCCCTTGCGCCAGGAGCCGGAGTACCGCAACGTGCTTCCCGGCAAGATCTTCGAGTACCTGGCGGCAAGGCGGCCGGTGCTAGGCATCGGCCAGGAGGACGGCGCTGCCGCGCAAGTCCTGGCCGACACTCGCGCCGGCGTCATGTGCGACTGGGACAACGCCGCGGCCATCCGCTCCGCGGTGGACCGCGCCTGGTCCGCGCACCTTGCCGCCGAGCCCTTCAACTCTGCCAGCATCGATTGCTACACCCGACGCCACCTCACCCATCTCCTCGCAACTCTTCTCGACCAACTTAAATGACGTTGAGGGTCCACTGAGTGGGCCCTCAACAACATCGACATTATGGGATTGACTACCTGGCGGTGAGCTGCTCCAGGAGAGTGCGGCACTCGCGGTCGGGGTCATTCTTCGCCTCGCAGACGTCGTTCAGCACCATCACTTCACCGTTCTCGGCAGTGTATTTCGGCCATGTAGGGAGAGATGCGCAGTTGGGATCGCCGGTGCGCATGAACGCGAGCAGCGCGTCGGACATCTTGTCCGACAATGCGCGCGGCCTGGCGCCGCCTCCCGTATGGGTGATCATCACGTCGGTATTGTGCAGCCAGAAGCAGATATCAAGGCAGTGGAAGGCGCGCATCCTGCCGTCGAAGAGCGGCGGCTGCCAGCCGAACCATGCCATATAGACCGGGGACTTCTGGCGGAGCTTGGTGTTGGCGGAACGGATGACGTTGGAGCGCACTCCTGTCAGCATGGCCCAGACTTCGATGGGACGAAGGTCCGGAAAGGTCTTGGCGTATGCCTCCACTATCTGGCGGGTATTCTCCCCATAACGGGAAGACAGCCTCTCGACCACGCCGTCCAAAGTGATATCCTCGAGGGCGGCCTCGGTACGGTCGGGATTCTGCTCCTGGAACACGGTGCAGTAAAGCAGCGGGATGTCCGGCACATTGGGATCGTTGGGATCGAAGAATTCGAACGGCAGGTCAATGCCGTCGGACACCGGGTTGAAGCCGGCGCGCGTGCCGGTCTCGGCCGCCATGCGCCGTGACGCCCGGTTAGCCAGGTCATAATACTCCTCCCAAGGCATCTCCTGCAGCTTGTCGATCTGAGCGGGCTTGAGGCCGGCCTCTTTCAAGATGTATTCGCCGAGCTTCTCGGCTGAAGCCTTGTCGGAGCCGCGAACGCTATTGCCCGACAGGGCCACTCCCTTATGGACAAGGCCTTTAGCCGCAGGCATTGCCGCTATCATGCTGACCTTGGAGCCGCCGCCGGACTGTCCGATCACGGTGACATTGCCGGGGTCACCTCCGAAATTGGAGATATTGTCGTGGATCCACTGGAGGGCGGCCACGATATCGAGCATTCCGACATTGCCAGAGTGCAGGTATTTCTCACCGCCGACGGAAGCGAAATCGGAGTAACCGAAAGCGTTGAGGCGATGGTTGACGGAGCAGAACACCACGTCGCCGTACTTGGCCAGGCTCTCTCCGCCGTAACCGTCCTGCTCGATGGCGTTGCCGCTGGAGAAACCGCCGCCGTGCAACCATACGATGACCGGACGTTTGCCGGCGTCAAGCTTCGGCGTCCAGACATTCAGTCTCAAGCAGTCTTCTCCGAAAAGGTCATAGTTCCAGGCATCCACGAGGAATGCCGCGGACTCCGGCTCACGGGGATAACCGACCACCTGCGGAGCGGATTCGCCGTAATTGTAAGCGTTGCGGATGCCCTCCCACGGCTCAGGCTTCTGCGGAGGCATGAAGCGGTTCTTGCCGCC
>CAMJHW010000126.1 GCA_946405645.1 uncultured Bacteroidales bacterium | reverse complement strand
GCCCTGGTGGAGTATCTCCACGAGCACGGCAAGCGCGCCAAGACGCTGTTCGCGACGCATTACCACGAGCTGAACGACCTGGAGAGCCTCTATCCCCGCGTCAAGAATTTCCACATCGCCGTCAAGGAAGTGGGCAAGCAGGTGATTTTCCTCCGCAAGCTCAAGGAAGGAGGCGTGGCTCACAGCTTCGGTATCCATGTGGCGCGGCTCGCCGGCATGCCTCGCGAGGTGCTCGACTCTGCCGAGCACACCCTCGCGCAGCTCGAGGGCGGCTCCTCGCCGCGCATCTATGCCGCTCCGGTAAAGAAGCGGGAAGAGGAGGAAGAACCGGCTGCGGGATTCCAGCTGTCGCTGTTCCAGCTCGACGACCCTACGCTGAGCGCCATCCGCGATCAGCTGAAAGCGGCCGACCTCGACAATATGACCCCCATGCAGGCCTTCGACCTGCTCCGTTCAATGAAAGCCGAACTAGGACTGTAATATGAGCAACAGACTGAAAAAAGCACTTACCATCGCGGGCATCGTCCTGTTCTTCCTGGTAATCGCGTACGCCTACATGCCGCAGGTGTTGAGCGGCAAGATAGTAAACCAGAGCGACATCTCCGGATACGTGGGCATGGCCCAGGAGATGAACGAGTGGAACAAGGCACACCCCGACAATCCCACTTATTGGACGGATTCGATGTTCGGAGGCATGCCCTCCTATACCATCAATACTCCTCACGAAGGCGACTGGACCCAGAAGATATACAATTTCCTTCTGACCGGCCGACGCCCGGCTTCGTATATGTTCCTTGCCTTGCTGGGAGGCTTTCTTCTCTTGCTGTCGCTTGGCGTTGACACCTTGCTTGCTGCCGGAGGGGCCGTGGCCGTGGCTTTCTGTTCATACAATTTCCAGATCATCCAGGTAGGACACAACTCGAAGATGCAGGCCATAGCTTTCCTGCCCTGGGTACTTGCCGCATTCATCTTTACCTACAAAGGCGCGCTGAACGACCGTAAGGGCTGGAAGAAATGGCTTCCCCGGACGGTTCTCGGGGCGGCGCTGTTCGCATTTGCGGTGAGCTTCCAGGTCAAGGCCAATCATCAGCAGATTACCTATTACTTGGCGCTGATGCTCATCATCTATGCGTTGGCTCTTTTCATCTGGCTTGTCGCAGACAAGTCCCGAAGGAGTAGGCTCGGCCGTTTCTTTGCCGCTTCGGCCCTCCTGGTCGTTATGGGCGTCGCCGGCATAGCCACCAACTCCAACAAGCTCATACCGGTGTTCAATTACACCGAGCAGTCCATGCGCGGCGGCTCGGAGCTCGCATCCGCGAGCAATGCCGCCTCCGGAGGACTGACCCTCGACTATGCCACCGCATGGTCCTACGGATGGCAGGAACTGCCCAACATGCTTATCCCGAACTTCAACGGAGGATCTTCCAGCGGAGCGGTGAATCCCAAGCATTCAGAGACGGCGGAACTGCTCAAGGCCAGCGGCTATACCAATTACAGGGATGTCGTCAAGGCGCTGCCGCTTTACTGGGGCCCGCAGCCGTTTACGGCGGGCCCGATGTATATGGGAGCCATTACGGTGTTCCTTTTCATTCTCGGCCTTTTCCTGTGCGAGCCCAAGGATAAATGGTGGGTGATAGTCTGTACCCTGCTGGCCATCTTCTTGTCATTGGGCAGCCACTTTATGTGGTTCACGAAGCTCTTCTACGACTATATGCCGTTCTACAACAAGTTCAGGACGGTGTCCATGGCGCTGATAGTGCTTCAGGTCACTTTGCCTGTACTGGGATTCCTCGCGCTCGACCGCATCCTGAAAGGGGAGGTCGATACGGCGGCTTTCAAAAAGAAGTTGAACATCGCCGGAGGCATCGTGGTCGGTTTCTGCGCACTGATGGTGATATTCCCTTCATTGGCCGGATCGTTCAGCGGCAGCGTCGATACTTCACAGCCCGACGCCCTCGTGGACGCACTCCGTGCTGACAGGCGCTACCTGCTGCGTCAGGACGCGATACGTTCACTTATCCTGGTCCTGGCCTCGGTCGCTTTGCTGCGCTGGGGCTGTTCCGTCCCGAAGGGCGCACAGAAGAGCTTCGACCAGCGGACGGAGGCGGGCCGCGAAGCGGCCTTTGCCCGCCGCCGAACTGCGGCGCTCCTTATCTGCGCCTTGGTCCTGGTCGACCTCTTCTCCATCGGCAAGCGATATCTGTCCGCTGACGATTTCGTGACCCCCAGGGCTTTCAACAGCCAGTTCGACAAGGCTACCGTGGACGATATCATCCTTGAGGACAAGGATGTCTCCTACCGTGTCCTGGACCTTACCGTCGATCCGTTCAGCGACTCCCATCGCTCTTACTGGCACAAGAGCGTCGGCGGCTACAACGCCGCCAAGCTCCAGCGTTACCAGGATCTCATAGACAAATATCTCCGTGCGGAGATACAGTCCATCTATGGTGCGGCAAAGGACGTCAAGACGGTTTCCGAACTGGAGGCGAAGCTTCCCGAACTGCCCGTTCTGTCCGCGCTCAATACCAAGTATATCATCCTAGGCGACGACAATGTCCCGGCGGTGAACGCCAATGCTTTCGGCAATGCCTGGCTGGTCGGAACTGCCGTTCCTGCCGCGACGCCGGATGAGGCGCTGGCGCTCGTCGGCGCCACGGACCTGCGCTCCGCCGCGGTCCTGGAGCCCGCGGACGCCGAGGCTGTCCGCGCGTCGCTTCCCGGCAGCATTGCGCCCGGGGATACCATCTCGATGGTCTCCTACGCTCCCAATGAACTGCATTTCAAGTACAGTACGGCAGATTCCCGTCTTGCTGTATTCAGCGAAGTGTATTATCCTGAAGGCTGGCATGCCTGGCTGTCGGACAACGGCACGGAGGTTCCCGTGCTGCGCGCCGACTGGATCCTCCGCGCCGCAGTCCTTCCCGCAGGGGAGCATGAGCTGGTGATGCGTTTCGACCCTCCGTCCGTCAGCAGGGGCATAGCTGCGTCGCGTGCATCTTCTGTCGCGATCATTGTCCTGATGCTTCTGGCCATTGCCGGAGCGGTGGTTTTCCGTGACAGTAAGGAGGAGGAATAGGGTATGGAAGTCAGGGCGAAGAAATCTCTCGGCCAGCATTTCCTGACGGATCAGGGAATAGCTCAGGATATAGTCCGTGCTCTGCGCGAGGACCCGTCCGCTCCGCGGGACGTCCTCGAGATCGGCCCGGGAATGGGCGTCCTCACCCAGTACCTGCTCAAGCGCGATGACATCGACCTCAAGATGATCGAGATCGATACCGAGTCGGTGGAGTATCTCCTTACACATTTCAACGGTATGCAGGGCCGCCTGATGGAGGGCGACTACCTCAAACTGAACGTATCGCGCTTCTTCAAGGGTCCTTACCGCATCATAGGCAACTTTCCTTACAACATATCTTCGCAGATATTCTTCAAGATACTCGACGACAAGGACCGTGTTCCCGAGGTGGTCTGCATGATACAGAAGGAAGTGGCCGACCGTATAGCCGAGAAGCCCGGCACCAAGACCTACGGCATCCTGTCGGTGCTGCTTCAGGCCTGGTATGATATCGAATACGTCTTGGCCGTAGGCCCCGGGGCTTTCAGCCCGCCGCCGAAGGTCCGCTCTGCCGTCATCCGCCTTACCCGCAACTCCCGCGAGGAGCTCGGTTGCGACGCGAAGTTGTTCAAGGCCGTCGTCAAGACGGCTTTCAACCAGCGTCGCAAGACCTTGCGCAACGCGCTCAAGCCGCTCCTTCCCGAAGGGGCGGATGCCCAGTCGTTTTTCGCCGACCCCGTTTTCGACCTGCGTGCCGAGCGCCTTGGTGTCGAAGATTTCGTCGCCCTTACCAAAAAGTTCGAAACAGAATGAAAACCAAGTTATTTATTCTCTCCGCCCTTGCTTTGATCATCTCTGCGGTCTCTTGTGACAAACATGAGGTCAAGGAGGCGTGGCCGGGAGAGAAAACCATGGAGAATACCGTATGGAGCCACTTCCCTGAAATGTCCACACAGTCGGATATGTATATCATAGTATGGGACTACGATGTGGCTGTCGATATGGTCGTCAAGAACGAAGAGGGCAGGGGCGTTTCCTGTACGGGAAAGATCGTATTCCAGGACGCCACCCACGAAGTGACGATTTCCAATATCAAGCCGCGTACGGAAGGGGAGTCCGTTCCGGACAAATTGACCGGAAGCGTATCCGCCTCCGGTCTGAAACTCAAATGGTCCTGTGGCAATATGAATTACGACGTCCTGTTCGTTTACAGTTGTCCCGCGGATCAGCTGGGATCTCGGAGCGTTCCGTTGATCGACCCTTAAAAGGAATATCCTAAGTGTAGTGAGAGTCCGGAGGACATGATACTGTTGACCTTTTCCTCCGGATCCTTGATTGTACCTATTACATCTCTTACGCTTACGAGTGAGCGCCTCAAGAAATGGTGTGTGTCCACGCCAAGGGTGACATAGATGTTTTCCGTTATGTCGAGACCTATCTGAGGTTCGAAAAAGAATCCTTTTGTATTGCCTTCCTTGTCGAAATTGATGGCCGTACCTATGTCGGCTACGACGAAAGGCTTGATCTTGTCGGTCCTTACGCGTCCGAAGCGGGCGCGGACGAAAACCGGGACGATACCTTCATTTCCGTAGTGCAGGATCCGCGCCCCTTCGCCAAGGTCTTCGACCTCGCGGACGGAGTGGACGTAGCGGAGGCCGACTCCGGCTCCGAGGAAGAAACCCTTGGTGTGCTGCTTGCCCCAGATGTAGGCTGCGCCGGCCGCGGAATAAGTGCCTTCTGAAAGACTTATGTGTCCGTAGCCTTCGGCTGCCCT
>CAMJHW010000125.1 GCA_946405645.1 uncultured Bacteroidales bacterium | reverse complement strand
TCTTCCCAGGGTGTGGCTTCGACTTTCCAGGAGCCCCTTTCACCTCGAACTTCTTCTTCTGTTGGGATGAGGGTAACGGAGTAGATGGTATTGCGTTCAACGTCGAAGTTGGTCGTGGCGTTTTTCCCCAGATACATCCTGTAAACGACATCGTTGCCTGTGGACCCATAGGTACAGCCGACTTCCAGATATGTGCAATAGTCTCCGGCGTTTTCTATACTGGACGGAACTTTCCTCCACGGATCATTATTGCCTGGAAGGAGGGTTCCCTGCATGTTCTCGAAGGCGTAGAGGGAGATTGCCTTGCCGGTGTTGAGACGAGACACATCGGCAGAAGATGCATAATCGAAATAAGGATTACTAATACCTGCATGTTTCTGTCTTGCGGCAGATGTGAAGGTGGTATAAGTATTAATTGAATTGCATATTAATGCGTATTTTACCTCGAACCGTCCGGGGTGGTCCAGTTGTACCTTATCGATTGTCAGATTCACTTTGGCCAGCATTCGTGTCATATTCAACTCCGCTATGCCGTCCGTCCCGCTTAGGATGATCTCTTGACCTTCGTGACCGTTGAACATTGGAATGCCCGATTTGGCGATCCCGGCGGCGGTCACGCTGCGGGTCGCGGCCGTGAAGTCCGGAAGTGTCCGGACTGTCACGCGACCGCCCAGGTTGGCCGCCGCCCAAAAGCGATATCGGTTGCCTGCTATGCCCTTGAAATGCAAGTCCTTTGCCGGAGAAGCGTACAAATCGTCGCATATGTTCCCGTCTATGTCGGTCACTATCACCTGGATGTCGCGAATGTCGCTTTCATCCCAGGTGAATGACGACCTGGTCGCAAAACCATCTTCGGCATTGACACGAAGTGTCACTTCAACGAGCTTTTCCGGCTCCTCACGAAATGGGGAACAAGCTAAGGACAATACCAGTAAAGTCAGGGTTCCGTATCTCAGTTTCTTGAATGCGTTGTTCATAATTATTCAATACTTGAAGGTGAATGCTTCTGTATTCCAACCGTTCACCCTTACTGCGGCGCTGCGGTTGGTGAAGAGCCCGAGGGAAATGTAGATGTCGTCAAGGTCCTCCTTCGTCCATGAATATCCGGCATTGGCTATCAGTTCGCCTATACGGACGGTACGCGTCAGAACTCCGTTGAGATAGACTTCCAGTTCCAGTGAGTCGTCAAGCTGCCGAGGAACGCTGACCGTGTGATGCATGTCGGCATCCAGGGCGGTGAAGCAGCGGAAGTCGCCGTGTACTGGCTCGAGTGTGGCAATGTCGAAACCGTTTACGGTTCCTACGGCCCGCAGAACTGTCTCACCGGCCATTTGTGTCAGTGAGTCCAGTTTGATATGGATGACTGCGAACTGCTTGTGGAGGACAACATGGTCTTCCGCAGACTCTCCCGTAGCGTCCAGTTCGCTCCCGCGGTAAGCCCAGACGGGGTCGCACTGCTGACCGTCCGGGATGGTGAGCCTGTCACCTTTGAGGGCCATGGATTTGACTCCGCCGTAGGCGCAAACGCTCAGAAACCCCTTCGGCACTTTCTTCTGATAGGATCCCGGATACTGGTCCGTGTCTATTCTGTCCAGGAACAGTCTCCCGGAGCTGTCCCAGGCGGAAATGCCAAGCCTTTCGGCATAGTCTCCACAGTCTTCGAGGAAAATGTCCAGCACGCACGGGCAGGGACCCCTGTCCTCCTTGACCGTGCAGGAGGACAGGGCTGCGGCCAGCAGTGCCGTGCAGAAGATTCCGATGGCTTTCATACCCGTGCCCTTTGAATCAGATGGTTTCGGTATAGTCGAGGATCGTATCCCAAGGCGTGACAACGACAGTGGCATCGCAGTTTCCGTCCCGGACCGGGATATAGGGATAGTCGGACCCTTTCTTGGTAATGACCAATTCCTCGATGATGATGCACTTGTTTCGTCCTATTACCGGAAGTTCGATGGGGTAGTAGGTCTGTACTCCTCCCAGCATTGCGTCCACAACCAGCATCGTGTGCCTTGGCGACCACGTGGATTCGAAGGATTCGTCACTGATGAGGTTGGGATAGCAGTAGAAACTATGCTCCTTGGTGTATGATGCCTTATATGCTATGTTCTCGTTGACAGGATCGGCAAGCAGAGGGAAAGTCCTGCATCCGGGGTCGTTCTGTCCGTTGGCGAGCTTGTTGTACCAGATTGTTGGCTCGGAAGATGCCGCGTAGGTGTTGTCTCCCGCTACATTGATGAGGTATATGGAGTTGATCCTGAATGTTTTGGATGCATTTGTCTGGGAGGTGAACGCCGACGTGATCTTCTTTATCATTACCTTTGAGATGATGCGTGTGACCGGGATATTGAGCTTCCCTCCGTCCTGAAGGACAGCTTCCACTTCTCCTGTCATCACCATGGAGCCGCGGGAGTTGTCTGCCAGAAGTGATGTCTTGGTCATCAATGCATTCTTCGTGCTCACATCTTTGAGAGAAGGAGCATTGACGATGGCCGTAACGGTCTTCCGGCCTTCTTTCGTGACGATATCGCCCGTTGAGGATGCTCCGGCGTCGAGGTAATGCTCCAAGGCTCCGTTCTCGTCGAAGACCAGTATCTGGAGGTTGGAGATGTTCTCCTCCTCTGCGGAGGTGACTCCCGTAGCGCGGGTGACGGGGTTTCCGACTATGGTTACCGTGGTGTGGGCCAGGTTTTCCGAAATGATGTCCACCGCTGGAACGGAATTGCATCCGGCCAGGCAAACAGCCATGACAGCGGCCGGGATAAGTGGGAAAGTGTTTTTCATTTGTCTTTTGTTTTGAGGTTGTATGTTTATAAATCTGCGTTTAAGCCGTATCTGTCGATCAGCCCGCTGATCTCGGGATCGAGATTGCCCCTGTGGATGTACGAAGGGTCCTGGCCGCAGGCATCCAGATAATGCTGGACGGCGTCCCTGTCCTCTCCCTTGCGGGAATGGACGATTGCGAGCAGGTAATTCACTGCGGGAGTCCTGTCGAGACGGTTCAGGATGGCGAGCGCGCTTTCGTTGTAGTCCATGCAGCAGAATGCGACTGCGGCGTTGTAGTCGTCGTAGGGGCGGAGCAGGGTGACCGCAGTACGGTAATCCCTGTCCTTGATGGCCTGAAGTCCGCGCATATACACCGTGTCAAGCACTGTCGTATGGACAGTGTCCTTGACCATTCCCTTCCTGTGAAGGTGGAAGTCGAAACGGACCGTCCTCAGTCTGGGATACAGTACTGACCGCATCCTCGGATAATACTCCGTCGAAGTCAATGCTTTCTCCCTCTCGTCGGGGTCCCGCACGACCATCTTCTCTTGGAAGTCTTCGCGTTCGGAATCATCCATCTCCGGATCCTTCCTGACAAGGTCCTCGAGCATGGTCCAGTTTTCGGGTATATTCCTGGAAATGAACGGAATCCGTCCGTTGAAAGGGGAAGATGTGCGGACTGAGGGGTCGAGCGAGTAGAAGAGGCCTGCGGCCTCGGTCAGCGAGTCCCTGTACGACCGGATGAACCGGTCGAAATACTGCGACACTGAAGCACTCCTCCTGGCGGACAGCCCTTCGTTGACACTGTACGCTCCCTCCGGCGAACATGAGGCTGTAACTATTATGGAATCGAGGTCAAATTCGCGGTTCTCCAGCAGGTCTCCCAGATGGCTCTTGATGCGGGATATCTCTCCGGCGTTTTCGCCCAGTCCCGGATCGATGTCGGCCCTTCCGACCTCGAAGTCTATCCAATATGTGGAGTTGGCCGTGACTCGTCTGTTTATGACCCGGGTCAGGTATCTCTCCTCATCGGAGGTAAGGGTGCTGAGCGAACTGATGTAGAATGTCAGCGGCTCCGCAGCAGGGATCGAGTACAGGTCCCTGTCCTCTTCGAATATGGATCCGGAGAGGCGCACATCGACTTTCCGGAGCGCAGGAGCAGTATTGACCGTCTGTACGTATTCATAGATGAAGTCACCTCCGGCGGTTACCAGTACCGTATCGAGTCTCAACCCTTCGGTTACGATCGGGACCTTGACATAGCGGTCGAACATCTTGTCCTTGCGCTCGATCTTCCGCCGGTTGAAGGCGGCGGCGAGCATACGGGTGTAGTGTTCGACCGCCTCCCTCTCCGTCACTCCGTAGATGGATGCGAACATCTCGTCGGAGACGTAGGTGCTGTCCGTCTTGAGACCGTAGAGGTCGGGGATGTTCCTGTGGAGGAACACCTCCAGTTCATGCTGCCGTATGAAGCGCGTAGTATCCGTGATGATGGAGTTGATGAACCGCTCGTACTGCTGGTATCCGCGCAGCTGGGCCTTGCGGTAGTCCTTGCCGGTGATGAGGACCGGATCCAGCGTGATGTTCTCGCCAAGGACCTCCATCTCCGGGATAAGGCGCAGCTGCCAGCGGCTGTCGAGCATGGCGTGCGGAACGGTGACCAGGAAACGGAGATCGACCTTGCCGTGCCGCTCGGCGACGTTCCGGAACCGGGCGGTCACTATCGCGGCGTCGATGACGTCAGTCGCCACCATCTCTCCGTCTTCGTTGCGGACTGCGCGCATGATCATCATCTCGCGGCCGTCAGGGGCCGTAACGGTGAGCGTGTCCCTGTGCGCCTGCAGGTCGCCGGCCGCGACCTCCGGGAGCCTCTCCTCCCTGGCGAGGGCCAGGGAGGCCGCGGCCGGCCCTCTCTGCAGGCTCCGCAGCTTGGACTGCGTAGAGCAGGACAGGGCAGCCTGCAGGACGGCAAGCGCCAGCAATATGTACCGGAGTGCTCGCATCAGAACTCGTACTGGAGGAAGTCGTCTGTCTCTATAATGGAGAGTTTGTAGGCGAGGACGTCATAGGCCGTGCGTTCGGTACCGTCGGAGGCTGTATACCTCTGACTCC
>CAMJHW010000124.1 GCA_946405645.1 uncultured Bacteroidales bacterium | reverse complement strand
ACGGTCATGTCACCGCTCTTGCTGGTACCGAACTCATAGTCCTTACCAGGGAGGACGGCATTGAGAATAATGCCTACGAGAGCGGCTACGGCAAGTCCTGAAAGCGCTATCGTGGATTTGCCGATGGTGAAGGAGATGCTGCCGGGTCCGTAGTTGATACCGATGGCAAGCACGAGGATGAGGGCGGCGATAAGGAGGTTGCGGGAGACCGTCAGGTCCACCTGGTTCTCAACGAGGTTGCGTACACCCACGGCGGAAATCATACCGTAAAGCACCAGGGAGACGCCTCCGATGGTGGCGGCTGGCATAGCGGCGACGATGGCGGCGAACTTGGGACAGAAGGAGAAGAGGATGGCGAGCACGGCCGCGATGCGGATGACGCGCGGGTCGAAGACCTTGGTAAGGTTGAGCACGCCGGTATTCTCTCCGTAAGTGGTGTTGGCGGGAGCGCCGAACAACGAAGCAAGCGCAGTCGCGAGACCGTCGCCCATAAGGGTGCGGTGCAGGCCGGGATCCTCGAGATAGTTGATGCCGGTAGTCGAGGAGATGGCGCACATGTCGCCGATATGCTCGATCATGGTGGCGAGGGAGATCGGGACGATGGTGATGATGGCCGTCAGGACGAGGCCCCAGTCAGGGCTCTTGAACACGGCGAAAGCGGTATTCTCCCAGCTGAAAGGCATTCCAACCCACTTGGCGGCATGGACGCCGCTGAAATCCACCTGGCCGAAACAAGCGGCAACGATATATGAACCGATGACGCCGAGCAGCACGGGAATGATACGGATCATGCCCTTGCCCCAGATGTTGCAGACGATGATGATCAGGGTGGCGAGGAGAGCGATCCAGACATTGGCCATGCAGTTGTTGATGGCGGATCCGGAGAGCGTAAGACCGATCGCGATGATGATCGGGCCGGTCACGACAGGCGGGAAATAACGCATGACCTTCTTCACGCCGAATGCCTTGAAGAGACCGGCCAGGATGAAGTACATCAGACCGGCGAAGAAAACTCCCAGGCAGGCGTAAGGGAGGGAATGAGCCTGGTCGAGGCCATAGGTGGCGCCTACTGCTACCACGGCGGCGTATCCGCCGATGAAGGCGAACGACGAGCCGAGGAAAGCCGGAACCTTCATCTTGGTGAGAAGGTGGAAGAGGAGGGTGCCGATACCGGCGAAGAGGAGGGTAGCGCTTACGGACAGACCCGTGAGAGCGGGGACCAGGACAGTGGCGCCGAACATGGCGAACATGTGCTGGAAGCCCAGAACCAACATTTTCGGACGCCCAAGAGTGCGGGCGTCATAGATCGCGTTTTGCTGTGCCATACCAGAATTGTAAGATTATTCTGGGAAACAAATATAATAAATCTTCGCCGCTTTACATACCGGACCGGCGTATTTTCAGAAGAATTGTTTCGGGATGTGCGGAGGCGAATGCGCGGGCGTCGTCCACGACGCAGGCGAGATAGCCTCCGCCTCCCGCTCCGGGCATCTTCCAGGCCTTGACTTCCGGAAGGGCGGAGTATTTGTCAATGTACTCTTGGACACTCCCCTGCACCATTGCCGGGAACATCGCCACCTGAGCCTCGAATGAGGCCTTGTACGCCGAAGCGAACCCTCCGTAATCCATGGCCATTATCGCATCCCAGCAACGGCTGGCGGCATCTGCGAGTGCCTTGACTTTCGTTTCGTCGATATCCTTGCCCTCAACGACCGAACATCCTTTCGGGCGCGGCTCCATCGGTACCATGCACAGGTGCGATTCGAGCCAACAGAGGATGCGTTCGTCTTCGCAGGTCTCGATCCTCTCCGGCCAGAAATGATTATCGTAATAATGCCTGGCCAGACCGGGCACGCAGATGCCGATGGCATCCTGCGCCCCGCTGATGATGCCGTCCTCACGCTCGGGGTTGTTCTCGAAGCAGAACACCAGCCGGGCGAGAGTCTCGGGCTCCATGTTCGGGAGTTGATACGGCCAGATGCGCCTGATGATGTTACGGGTGGAAGTGCTGAGTCCACAGCGTTCCCTGACCTCGAACGAAGGCTCCAGGCTTATAGTCAGCGCCCATCCCGGATGGAAGCAGCTGACGTAAGGCTGGTCTATCCACGTGCCGGCAAGGTCCAGCCTGGTCGGGATCCGGCTTCCGACCTTCTTCAATTCAGTGCTGCTGCGTGCCTCGAGACCAGGCTGCGGTACGCGGTCGAGTACGATGTACTCCATGCCGCGTTCCTCGCAGAGCCGGCGCTTGGCATCGCTGCCACCGTCCGAATTGACCACGAGGATGTCGGGATGCACTATATCGAGGGTGGGTATGAAATCCAGGACGCCGGAGCCCCGGTTGATGAATGCATCCTTGACATAGCGGATGCTCTTCACCATGAACAGGCGTTCCTGCTCGGAATAGATGGTCTTGTGCCCCTTGTACCCGAGTATGGTCTTGTCGGAGCCGATACCGACATAAAGGTCCCCGAATGCCGCCGCCTGACGGAAAAACTCCACATGCCCGCTGTGCAGCAGGTCGTAGCAGCCGGACACGAATACTTTCTTGGTCATCGTTCCGATCTCATTGGGTTGTTCAGGAAGTCAACATAGGCCAGGCGGATGCCTTCCTCGAGTTCAGTCTTATAGGTCCAGCCGAGGGCGGTGGCCTTGGATACGTCGAGCAGCTTGCGCGGAGTGCCGTTAGGGCGCGATGTATCCCAGAGGATCTCTCCATCATACCCGACCACCTTGGCGACCAGCTCCGTAAGCTGCTTGATGGTCAATTCCTTTCCCGTTCCGGCATTGACGGTTTCATTGCCGCTGTAGTTGTTCATCAGGAAGACGCAGAGGTTGGCGAGGTCGTCCACATACAGGAACTCGCGCAGAGGAGAGCCGTCGCCCCAGCAGGTGACGGAAGGCGCGCCGGCCACCTTCGCTTCATGGAAGCGCCGGATAAGGGCCGGCAGCACGTGGGAATGCTCCGGATGATAATTGTCGTTGGGGCCATACAGGTTGGTAGGCATCACGCTTATGAAGTCAGTGCTGTACTGACGGTTCAGGAACTCGCAGTACTTGAGGCCGCTGATCTTGGCCAGGGCATAGGCCTCGTTGGTCTTCTCCAGGGCTCCCGTAAGAAGGCAGTCCTCGCGCATCGGCTGCGGCGCCATGCGTGGATAGATGCAGCTGGATCCGAGGAATTCGAGTTTGCGGCAGCCGTTCTTCCATGCGGAATGGATGACGTTCATCTCCAGTATCATGTTGTCATACATGAAATCCGCAAGTGCGGACTGATTGGCGACGATGCCTCCCACCTTGGCGGCCGCGAGGAAGACATACTCCGGCCTTTCCTTCTCGAAAAAGGCCTCTACGGCGTCCTGGCGACAGAGGTCAAGTTCCTTGTGGGTGCGGGTGACGATATTGGTATATCCCTGGCGTTCAAGCTCGCGCACTATTGCGCTTCCCACCATTCCGCGGTGTCCCGCCACATAGATTTTCGCGTCCTTTTCCATCATAGCGACAGATTGTCTATTTCCGCCTTGACGCGGAGTTTCTTGACGAACTTCATGTCGTGGCGGACCATTATCTTAACGAGATCCTCGAAGGAGGTCTTCTGTGGATTCCACCCAAGGAGGGTCCTGGCCTTGGTAGGGTCGCCGAGGAGCTGGTCGACCTCCGTGGGGCGGAAGTATTTGGGATCGACCTCGACAAGGGACTTACCGGTCTTGACATCGATGCCTCGCTCGTTCACGCCGACGCCTTCCCAGACAAGGTCGATTCCGACCTCGCGGAAGGCGAGCGTGCAGAACTCGCGGACGGTGTGATACTGTCCGGTCGCGATGACGAAGTCTTCGGGAGTCTCATGCTGAAGCATCAGCCACATGCATTCGACATAGTCCTTGGCATAGCCCCAGTCGCGCAGCGAGTTGAGGTTGCCCAGATAAAGCTTGTCCTGCATACCCTGTGCGATACGGGATGCGGCGATGGTGATCTTGCGGGTGACGAAAGTCTCTCCCCTGCGCTCGGACTCGTGGTTGAACAGTATTCCGTTGACGGCAAACATGCCATAGGCCTCGCGGTAGTTCTTCACTATCCAGAAGCCGTACTGTTTCGCCACGCCGTAGGGACTGCGCGGATAGAAAGGAGTCGTTTCCTTCTGGGGGACTTCCTGCACCTTTCCGAACAGCTCGGAGGTAGAAGCCTGGTAGATGCGGCACTTCTTCTCCATGCCAAGGATGCGTACTGCCTCCAGAAGGCGCAAAGTACCGACCGCATCCGCCTCGGCAGTATACTCAGGGCAGTCAAACGAGACCTTGACATGGCTCTGCGCGGCAAGGTTGTAGATCTCATCGGGCTGTACCTGCTGGATGATACGGACGAGCGAACTGGAATCGGTCATATCCCCGTAATGGAGGTTGATCGTACGCTTCTGTTTCATATCGCGCACCCACTCGTCCAGATAAAGATGCTCGATCCTGGCGGTATTGAAAGAAGAGGAACGGCGCATGATACCATGCACTTCGTATCCTTTCTCGAGCAGGAACTCCGCCAGGAAGCTTCCGTCCTGTCCCGTTATGCCAGTAATGAGTGCAACTTTAACCTTTGACTTGACATCAGACTTGTCAAGTTTTTCACCCAATGCCTCTTCAATGGCATCAAGGCTTGTCCTTGAAATGCCAGTCCTACCGGATAGCCAACGGCTTACCGCAGTCTCATCCTTGCCCAGCCGGGATGCAAGCTCACGCTGGCTAATGCCCTTCCGCTTGAGCGCATCCTTGATTTTCTCGATTATGGTTCCGTTTTCCATAAAAGCATGTATTAATAACATATGCAAAGATACACAGAAACAAGCAGAACTTGACAAACGCAAGGTGGACTATTTGTAAAACATGACAATTAAGTGTCAATTCC
>CAMJHW010000123.1 GCA_946405645.1 uncultured Bacteroidales bacterium | reverse complement strand
AGAACGCCCTCAGTCAGATCGGTGTCCAGCAGGCCAGCCGCTGGGATGCCCTCACTGCCCTCGTCGAGCTCGTCAAGTCCTACAACGAGCACGAGTACAACACCCTTCGCGACGTCATCGCGATGCGTAAGAACATCACCGGAGAGAGCTCTGTGGCGGAGGCCCAGGCGCAGGAGCAGGTCCTCACCGGACTCGTCCGCAACATCAACCTCGTCGCCGAGCAGTATCCCGAGCTCAAGGCCAATGAGAACTATGCCAAGGCGATGGACAGCGTCAACCTCTACGAGAACCAGGTCCGTCTCAGCCGTATGACCTTCAACGACACGGTCACCAAGTACAACAAGGAGATCCGTCAGTTCCCGACCTCCCTGGTCGCCGGCATCCTCGGCTTCAACACCCGCGATTATCTCGACGAGGCCGTCGGCAAGTCCGACATGCCTTCGATGAAGATCTGATGAGACGCTTCGTTTGCTCCGTCATAGCAGCATTGGCATTTGCCGGTGCTGCTTTCGCAGTTGATTGGGACATCCGCGATATCAACATCAATGTCCGACTCTACCGCGACGGCAGCGCCATTGTCAGCGAGATCTGGAACATCTCGGCGCAGGAAGGTACCGAGGTGTATGTCCCCCGTACCAACCTCGGCGACATCACCATCTCCGATTTCTCCGTCTCGGACGAGACGGGGACCATCTACACCTTCGAGGAGCGCTGGGACGTCGACCGCAGCCTGGCCCGCAAGGCCGGGCGCTGCGGCTTCCACCGCATCCCGGATGGCGTGGAGCTCTGCTGGGGCCTGGGAAGCTACGGCACCCATACCTACAGCGTCCGCTACAAGATGTCCAATGTCGTTAAGTCGCTTAATGACTACGACATGATGCATCTGCAGCTCATCAATGAAGAGCTTTCGGCCCCGCCCAAGCACGTCAAGGTGACGATCGAGGCGCAGAATGCGCAGATCGACACCTCCTGGGTGCGCATCTGGGGCTTCGGCTTCCACGGCAACGCCTCCTTCGAGGACGGCAAGGCCGTGTACGAGTCCACCGAGGATTTCCGCTACGAGAGCTCGCTCATCGCGCTGATGCGCTTCGACAAGGGAGTCTTCGAGCCCGAGAGCGTCCAGCACAAGGACTTCCAGTCCGTGCTGGACCGCGCCATGGAAGGCTCGGACTACCGCGATGAGAGCTATCAGAAGAGCTGGAAGGAGAAGCTCTTCGAGCTCTTCATGTCTTTCTTCACCATCCTGGTGATGTTCCTGGTCATCTTCCTCCCGTTCGTCAGGATGCTCAACGGCGACAAACTCTCCCGCCGTCAGAAACGCAAGGTCCTCGGCGGCCCGGCGGACAAGGTGGCCTGGTACCGCGACCTCCCGTTCCAGGGAGACATCTACAAGACGGACTACGTCCTCGACCTTCTTGAGACCAAGCGTCAGAGCAACGGAATGGCCTCGGCTCTCATCCTCAGGATGATCGAGAAGGGCTACCTCCTCGTCTCGAAGGACGAGAAGGGCAAGGTCGAGATCCGCTTCGACGAGACCAAGGATAAGTCGTTCCTCGACAACAACGAGCTCGGCCTGTACGATATGATGAAGCAGGCCAGCGGCTCCGACCTGGTCCTCCAGGACAAGGAGTTTTCACGCTGGTCGCAGCGCACTCGCAACCAGGACACCATCCGCCTATGGGCGAACGGCCTGAACCTGGATGCCAGGCGCGAGCTACGCGCCGACAATGTCATAAACGGCAAGAAGTTCTCCGAGAAGGGCAAGCTTGAAGCCCAGCGCGTAATGGGCTTCAAGAACTTCCTCAACGACTTCACCCTCAGCTCCGAAAGGGAGTCCGTCGAGGTCGGCCTCTGGAAGGATTATCTTGTGTATGCCTCGCTGTACGGCATCGCCGACAAAGTGGCCAAGGAGCTCAAGGACATCGATCCCAGAGTCTTCGAGCAGGTCATGGCATACGACTACACTATGTTCAGCGATGTGGTCCGCATGACCAACAGTCTCGGCAGGAGCATTACCAATGCCCGCTATGCGCCTCAGCCCTCAACCTTCAGCGGTCCCCGCGGAGGTTTCGGAGGCTTCGGCGGCGGCACCTCCTTTGGAGGTGGCGGCGGCTTCTCCGGCGGAGGCCACGGCGGCGGAGTAAGATAACACGCGAAGCAATGAGATTCCGTCGCCTCATAACCGTCCTTGCGCTGGCCGCCGCGCTTCCCGCGGCCGGCCAGACCAAGTTCGTCTTTTCTCCTCAGTGGATGGCCCAGGCCCAGTTCGCCGGCTACTATGTAGCGAAGGATATGGGCTTCTACGACGAGGAAGGACTGGACGTGGAGATCAGGCATCCCTTTTCCACTCAAACGCTCGAAAACCGTGTGCGGGAAGGGGAGAGTCAGGCATATTCCATGTCCCTGTCCCAAGCGATGGAGCTGGTGGACAAGGGCATACCCCTGGTGAACATACTCCAGACCTCGATGAACAGCAGTTTGGTGATCGTCTCCCGCTACGGGGCCGATCCCTTCACGCTCCGCAACGCCAAAGTGTTGACCTGGAGGGCCGGATTAGGACAGATACCGAAGAGTGTGGCTGCCCGCGAGCATCTTGACTATAGATGGATCACCGCGTCCTCCAGCCTTAACCTCTTTGTGGCAGGCGCGGTCGATGCGACGCTCGCTACGACATACAACGAGTATTACCAGCTGCTGCAGACGGGACTCATTACGCCCGGGAAGGGCATATACCGTTTCTCCGAGCACGGGTACAATATCCAGGAAGACGGCGTCTATATGAGCGCCGCGGCGTACAGGAAGGACCGCGACAGCGCGGAGCGCTTTGCGCGGGCCAGCCGCCGCGGCTGGGAGTGGGCAGCCGAGCACCCGGACGAGACCCTTGACGTCGTGATGAAGTATGTCAAGGAGTACCGGATCCCTACGAACCGCGTACTTCAGCAGTTGATGCTCGAGGAGGTCCTGCGTCTCCAGCTGGATCCCGATTCGGGTGAAAGGGAGTTCCGCCTGCGTCCCGACATGGTCGACGGGGTCGGCGGACTGATGCTCGAGGGAGGCGTCATCAAGAAAGAAGTCAAATACGAACAGCTCCTGCCATGAAGAAGCTCCAGGAATTATTCCGAACCTCGTTCCCTGTGAGGGTAAGCGTCTGGGTCGTCCTTGCCGCCGCCCTCATTTTCATGCTGACGCAGTCCTATGTCTATTTCGTGTCCAAGCGTTCCGTATGGGACGAGGCCGTCAAGCGCGCCACCCAGGTCCTGGAGAACAGCGAGCTCCGGCTCACGCGTATTCTCGACGACGTGGAGAAAACGGCCGACAACATCGAGTGGCTGGTCTATCGTCATCTCGATTCGCCCGACACTCTCTTCGAGTACACACGCAACGCCTTGCAGGGTAACAGCGACCTCATTGGCTGTGCGATCGCTTTCGAGCCTTATTTCTTCGAGGGACAGCAGTATTTCTCCGCCTATTCCAGCAATACCGACGGAGTGGTGGAGACCACCCAGGAAGGCGACGAGGACTACCAGTATTTCTACCTCGACTGGTACATGATGCCCAAGCTCCTGAACCAGCCTTGCTGGACCGAGCCTTACAGCGACTGGGAGTATGACGACGATTTCTCCCTGCCCACCGACATGCTCATCTCGTACTGCAAGCCCCTGACCAATGCGGAAGGGGAGTTCATCGGTGTCGTATCCCTGGATCTCTCTCCGAAGTGGCTCTCTGAGCAGCTATCCAGCGTCAAGCCTTATCCTCATTCCGCCTGTATGCTTATCAGTCGGGGAGGCACTTTCCTCATCCATCCCGATTCGGAGAAACTCTTCTATGAGACGATTTTCACTCGCAACCTCAGGGGCGATGACCCTTCCCTTGAGAAGGTCGGGCACGACATGCAGAACCTCAAGGAAGGGTTCCAGGAGGTAAGGGTGAACGGTGATGACACATTCGCATTCTACAAACCCTTGAAGAACACTGGCTGGAGCCTCGCCATCGTCTGCCTGGAAAAGGATATCTTCGGCACTTTCGACAGGCTGCGCTTCATCTCCACCCTTCTGATACTCCTGGGATTGCTGCTGCTCTTCTTCTCCAACTTCAAGGTCATCGACAAGACGATGACTCCGTTGAAGGAGCTGGCGATCGAGGCCGGCAACATCGCCGAAGGCGATTTCGACAGGCCTATTCCCCAGGTGGACCGTCTCGACGAGATCGGCACGCTGTCGCGTTCATTCTCCCATATGCAGTCCTCGCTGGTGTCCTATATCGACGAGCTGAAGTTGACCACTGCGAACAAGGAACGCATCGAGGGCGAGCTCCGCATTGCCCACGATATCCAGATGGCGATGGTCCCGAACGTGTTCCCGCCTTTCCCTGAAAGGAAGGAACTTGACCTCTACGCGCTGATGTCTCCTGCCAGGGAAGTGGGAGGCGACCTGTACCATTATTTCCTGCTCGACGACAATCTCTATTTCTGTATAGGCGACGTCAGCGGAAAGGGTATTCCCGCCAGCCTTTTCATGGCCATTACGCAGAGCATGTTCTGTTTGATGGGTAATCAAGGTTTCTCCCCGTCCGAGATAGCCCGAAGGCTCAACGACACCATCTCCGAGAATAATGACCGCTTGATGTTCGTCACCGCATTCATCGGAAAGCTCGACCTCCGGACCGGCAGGATGGAGTACTGCAGCTGCGGCCACAATCCTCCCGTGCTCATCGCCGGAGACGGCAGCGCCCCGGCTTATCTGGACTGTCTGCCCAATACCCCTCTCGGCATCTCCAGCGGCTGGGAGTATGCCGAACAGGTCATCGCGGACCTCAGGGGCAGCGTCCTGTTCCTCTATACCGACGGCCTTAACGAAGCCGAGAACCGGGACCACGTCGAGTTCGGAATGGACAGGATC
>CAMJHW010000122.1 GCA_946405645.1 uncultured Bacteroidales bacterium | reverse complement strand
AGATCCTTGATCGCCGAGTTGCGAAGTTTTGCTCCAGTGCCGAGGCGTATGCCCCAGGCGGCGGCGAGCCGACGCCCCTCGTCGGAGCCTGCAAGGCTCACGAGGGCGTGCAGCCGCCGCGCCTTGCCCAGCACATATCCGTTCAGGCCGCGCTCCCTGCGAGGAGTAAGATACTCCTTCATCCGCTTGCGGAAATCGCGTAACTGCTTGGAGTCAATATTCTTGGTCGAGAATTCCACTTCGGGATACTTGACCCTTACCGATACATACTGCTCTTCCGAGAGACCTCCGCACCAGAACGGACGCTTGCTGTCACCGAAATACGCTTTGTCAAGATACTTGACAGCAGCTTCCAATACATCGCCAGATATGCCGGCATCCAGGCCGCGCCTCCTCAAGCCCGCGAAGCGGTCCAGCAGCGTAGCGGTGATGATGGGGGAACTGTCCATCCCATTGAACCACGCGAATCCGCCGTCGTCATTGCGGCAGGCCATCAGTTTCTTGAGAATGGCGCTGTCCGTCTGTCCAATGGTCAGTTGGGAGCCGAGTTTTACGGCCATAAGCCGTACATACAAGGCTTCGGAGAGGTCCAGCGCATTGTCGGAAGCGGGCTCTGCTTTGGACGGGAGCGCCTCCTTTACCATCTGAAGCAGCGATATGTCCTTCATCACAGCGTCGTCGCCGGACACGTTGATGAATTCACCTCTTAGTCTGGCAAGAAGCCCTTCCAAGGATTCTCCGCTATGAAGGATGGATGAATGTGCCTCAGTGAGCGTCTGAACCGGCTTATATACCGGCACGGATACAAAGACGGCATCGGATCCGTAGCCCTCACCGTCAGCTATGAATGTCAGCTTGATGCCGAGCTCGCTGATTGCAGGAACCTCGATCTCCAGGTCTTCGGAGATAGCCTCGCCCGCCTCAAGCGTCACAGGCTTCACAATGCTTTGGATGGGCTTTGAGTTGCGATAGTCTTTCCCTTCATAAAGGTCGATGCGGAGTCGTCCGCTCAAGGTCTCGTCCACACTGCTGGAGAGCGAAGCCTTGACGAAATACCTGTCACCGACGTAAAGATACTGAGGCTCGACCAACGAGACCTTCGCCGGAACTGTTACGACCGTTTCGTCCCGCAGGACGGCATTGTCCATATCCTTGTCGTGCGCAAACAGCTGTACAACATAGGTCGACAGCTTGTCCGCCGTAGTGAAATCAAAAATGATCCGGCCATCTGAGTTTGAGCGAAGGAAAGGCTCGAACGCCACTGTCTTGGCGAAATCCTCGCGCACGGCGATGTCCGCACCCATATCGGCGTCCATCGCCAGGGCATCGTCCATCTTGGCTGCGGCATATCCCGCCACTACTGTCTCGTTCAGTGCCATCTCTTCTTCCATGACCGCTGATTCAGGCATCGGAACCGCAGCCATTTCAACCATATCGGCGGAAGCATTGGAAGCTGTCTTGTACATCATCCCTCCGGCGCGGGTTCCGCGTGTCATGAATCTGTGTTCGGTACGGTCCATGCCTGTGGTGGACCGTATGCTTACGGAAGGGCCCTCGGGTCCATACATAGTAATCCTGTTCCATCGGTTGGACATTATCCTTTCGCTGGATTTGTCGAAAATGGTCGCGGCACATTCGACGCCGGGCTTTGTGGAGATCTCAAAGGAATATGCCGTTCCCGGAGCGGTCTTGTCGAGGAAACGAGTGAAGGTCAGCGGCATTGCAAGTCTTTTTGCACTGCGGTCGAACTGGCGCGAGAAGGAGTATTGCCTGTAATCCTTGAAATACACCACATTGACCCTTACCACGTCCGGAGCGCTGTCCGGCCAACTGAAGCGGACGGTCTCCAATGAACCGGCAGCGCCCTTACGGCCTTCCAGACGGACCAATTTGGACCCAAGGACGACGTTGCCGGTGCCGTAGAGTTCCACGACGGCCCAGACCGGCCCGTCCGTGGAACCGATCTGCACCGAGACGGAACCATCCTTGTCCGTAGCCTTGAATAGATTCTTGACGTCAGCATCCAGGACAGTGTCTTCGTCCTTAACCTTCAGGATGTCAAATACGACAGTGGATTCAATCTCATTGCCAAATCTGTCCTTATCGGTCGCAACCGCCTCGAATACATAGAGTCCGGAAGGGGAGCCAGAGGTGTCCAGCTCCAGCATGTCGCCGGGAACTGCCTTGCCGGAGGCAAGTACTTTTCCCTTGAATTTCAGCGAATATTCGATTTTGAGAGATTTGCGTGTCTGGTTGACACCTTGGCGGAAAGTCTCCGTGTGCAGGCTCAACTTGATCAAATCCTCAGCCACCACTCCCCATGAGTAGTTCTCTCCCTCCTTCCAAACGTGCTGTTCCTTCATCGTGACCTCGGCATCGGAACGGTTTTCGAGATTGGCGGAGAATGGAATCATTCTCTGAACCTGCTGTCCGGTATTCCATTCGAGAGTCTCTCCCGTGGAGTCAGACACACTCACGCGCACGTTATAATATAGGTACTGATCCTGTCCCGAGACAAATGAGATGGTGAAACGGCCGCCCCGGTCCGGGTGCAGCACACCTTCGCTGACAACTCTTGCGCCGCCCGCAGTCACGGAATAGCGGATGTCCGCGGCAGTCAGCGAATGACCCGAATAACTCTTGATCGTGCCTTTGACTTCGATGCTGTCTCCGGGGAAATAAAGGTTAGGATCGGGGTCGAAGCTGAGGTCGAAGGTCGGCAGCACGAAATCGTCCACTCTTATGTTGGCGGAAGCGAGCTGGCGGTCCCCGTCGAATGCGGCAATGCGGAAAACGCCACCTCGCTCCTGCCGCTCGAGGAGGAACTCTCCTGCTGCGGAGCCGAAATCATTGGTCTCCAGCTCCCGGGTGCCCACGACCTTTCCCTGGGTGTCGAACAGTTTGACGGTCAGTTTCTTGTTTTCCTGTATGCGGAGGCTCTTCCTTCGGTCTCCGTAGTACCTGACCACCTTGAAACGGACGGTCTCTCCGGGGTTGAATGCGCTTCGGTCGACGAAGATGGAGGCGTACGCCTGCTCGTCAGCGAGATTCTTCGTGTCATTAAGATTGGCGAGGCTGCATTCAGGAGTTTTGCGGAGTGTCCCGTCAGGATCAGTCAAGGACACGACAATCCTGTTCTGCCAGCGGTTCTCCTGGAATTTCGAGATGAAGTCCTTCGGCAGATATGTGAATCCCTCTTGCAGGTTGAAATCCTTCAGCTCGGCAAGTACCTTGGATTTGTTGTCCAGCAGTGTGATGTCCGCTTTGCGGACAGGCTCTCCGCTCTTAGCGCGGGCGACGAATATGGCATAGCCTCTTGCATCTTCCTTCTGCGCAGCGGAGAGACCGTAACGTCTGTACTCCAGCTCGGAGGAAACTTTCCCGTCCTTGCACTCGATGGTATAGTCGCCGTCGTCGTATGCGGGAAGCTGGAGCTTGACGGTATCGAGCCGGTAATAACTCTTGGCAGGGTTGTCTAGTCTGGAGGTAAAAACGGTCTTTTCCTTGTCTTTGACTGTGACAGTGACGGTTTCGAGATTGCGGAGCGAGGCTGTCAGAAGACCTTCCTCGACGGAGAAGAACACCGATTTGGAGTCCAGCTGCTCGATCATCGAGCTGATTTCTGTGCAACAGTCGGCAATATCTTTCTCCTTTCCGGTAAAAGCCTTACGGTCCTTTTCAAAGACGCTTGCCTTGTCCCTCAAGGCTCGATACTGTGCGGAAGTGCCTTTCTCATCGCGTTCCATCTTCTCGAACTCCATGGCCAGCAGGGCCTGCCTGGCCATAAGCGAAACTGCCCTTCCGTCATACTTGCGGGCATATTCTTCCAGCCGCTCCTTGGAGCGGAATTCATCCCTGGCCCATTGGATGCGTGTGAATTCGAGGAAAGCGGCATCGGGATACCTGTCTCCCAAGGTCTTTTCGAGCATGTCCGCGTACTCTTCGACGGACGAAGGATTCCAGCGGTTCCCTAGAACGAGTGACCAGAGGACATATTCCCAATCATTTGATATCCTTTCAATCAGAACATCTTCATATATCTCATTCGCCAGGCGGTCGTCAGCTTCGTAGAAATCATCGTGACGGCCTTTTTCCAGTCGTGAACGGTTCTGTTTCAGGAACTCAGACTTCCCGGCAAGGTTGTAGCGGGAATTGAAATACGTGAGGACCGGCTCGTCGAAAGCCTCGATGTCCTTCTGGAACCGGGTGTACAGGCTGTCACGAAGCTTCCAGTTGCGGGAAGATGAGACATTGACGAACTCCTCTCCCGCACGGTAGAAATCCCAGGGGAGTCTCTCCTTGGAGGCAATACGCTTGATCTCCTGCAGGATGTCCAGCTGCTTCTGCGGCCTGTCGGCTTTCTGCGCCGCTTCGAAGTCCTTCCAGAGTTTCTTAACCTGGGAGTTGTCCGTGGCGGAGTTCGCTGTATTGTTTTCCATAACTATAGATCCTGTAAATAAAATGACGGCAAGGGGTATCAGCCATAATATCCTTTTCATAATGCGCTTATTTTATGCCCATCACCTCCGACGCGTGATTTATAAAGTCTTGGAATATAGCTTGTTAAGCGATTCTTCCTTGCTGAAAAACGACAGGGAGAAAGTGCTTGATTGGCTGTCAGTCAATTATTTATAAATCACGGTCTATGACGTGATAGGGCTGCAACAGCTTCCGATACTACAAAAGTACTGCCACCGATGTAAATCAAGGGCTTGCCGCCGTTCGGGCCAGGTAGTGGGCTTTCGGCTGCATTTGCCCGAAATGGGTCGGCGTGACTCGCTTGCGATGCTGGATTGATGGTGTGGAGGATTGGCTGCGGACCTTCGGCTGCATTTGCCCGGAACGGGTCGGCGTGACTCGCTTGCGATGCTGGATTGATGGTGTGGAGGATTGGCTGCG
>CAMJHW010000121.1 GCA_946405645.1 uncultured Bacteroidales bacterium | reverse complement strand
TGTTGGAGGCGCCGAAGGCTTCGAGCGCCCAGACCTCCATCTCGCCGAAACGCTGTCCGCCGAACTGGGCCTTGCCGCCGAGCGGCTGCTGGGTGATCAGGGAGTAGGGACCGATGGAACGGGCGTGCATCTTGTCGTCGACCATATGGCCGAGCTTGATCATATAGATCACGCCCACCGTCGCCTTCTGGTCGAACAGCTCACCGGTTCCGCCGTCGCGGAGCTGGGTGCGGCCGTAACGCGGCAGACCGGCTTCGTCGGTGTACTTGCAGATGTCGTCCAGGCTGGCGCCGTCGAAGATCGGGGTGCTGAACTTCAGTCCGAGTTCGCGTCCCGCCCAACCCAGGACAGTCTCGTAGATCTGGCCGAGGTTCATACGGGAAGGCACGCCGAGCGGGTTGAGGACGATGTCCACGGGCGTTCCGTCTTCGAGGAAAGGCATGTCCTCGTCGCGGACCACCTTGGCCACGATACCTTTGTTACCGTGACGGCCGGCCATCTTGTCACCCACCTGGATCTTGCGCTTCTTGGCGACATAGACTTTGGCAAGTTTCATGATGCCGCTCGGAAGTTCGTCACCGATGGTGAGGTTGTAGTTGATGCGCTTGTACTCGGCATCATACTCCTTGTATTTGATCAAGTAATTGTTGATCAGTGCTTTGATGAGATCGTTGCTCTTCTTGTCGGAAGTCCATTTCACCGGATTGACGTTGTTGTAGTCAATCTGCTCGAGGACTTCGCGCGTGATGACCTCGCCCTTGGGAAGGATCTCGGCGCCGTAGAGGTCGCCGATGCCTGCGCTCTTCTTGCCGGCCACCAGTTTGGCGAGCTTGTCGAGGAAGAGTCCGCGCAGGTCCGCGCACTTCTTGTCGAAGGTATCCTTGGCATCCTGAAGCTGGCGTTTCGCCTGCTCCTTGCCTTTCCGGGAGTTGTCTTTGACCACGTGCGAGAAGAGCCGTTTGCCGATAATCGTACCGGAGAGGGAAGGGGAAGCCTTCAGGGAGGCGTCTTTCACGTCGCCCGCCTTGTCGCCGAAGATGGCCCGCAGGAGTTTCTCTTCCGGCGAAGGATCGCTTTCGCCCTTGGGCGTGATCTTGCCGATGAGGATGTCGCCCGGCTCCACGTGGGCGCCGATACGGATGATACCGTTCTTGTCGAGGTCCTTGGTGGCGTCTTCGCTCACGTTCGGGATGTCGGCGGTCAGTTCCTCCATGCCGCGCTTGGTGTCGCGGACTTCCATGATGTACTCGTCAACGTGGATGGAGGTGAAGATGTCTTCCCGGATGATGCGCTCGGAGAGCACGATGGCATCCTCGAAGTTGTAACCCTTCCAGGGCATGAAGGCCACTTTCAGGTTCCGTCCGAGGGCCAGTTCGCCGTTCTGCGTAGCATAACCTTCCGTCAGGATCTGGCCCGGCACGACGCGGTCGCCCTTGCGGACGATCGGAGTAAGCCGGATCGAGGTGCTCTGGTTGGTCTTGCGGTAGAGCGGGAGGGTGTATACGGTGATTTCGGGATCGAAGCTGACGAAGCGTTCGTTCTCGGTCTTGTCGTATTTGATATGGATTTCGCGGGCGTCGACAAAGACGACTTCGCCTTTGCCTTCCGCCGCGATCTGGGTGCGGGAGTCGCGTGCCACGGGGCCTTCCAGACCGGTACCGACGATCGGAGCCTCAGGCTTGATGATCGGAACGGCCTGGCGCATCATGTTGGAGCCCATCAGTGCACGGTTCGCATCGTCGTGCTCGAGGAACGGGATCAGCGAAGCGGCGATGGAGGCTACCTGGTTGGGAGCCACGTCCATCAGGTCGATGCTCTCCTTGGTCTTGACCGGGAAGTCGGCCTCGAGACGGCATTTGATGCGCTCATCGAGGATGTTGCCTTCGTCGTCGAGCTTGACGGACGACTGGGCCACGATCTTGGCTTCCTCTTCCTCGGCGCTGAGATAGACCACGCCCTGGTCGCTGAGATCCACGCGGCCGTCGGCCACTTTCCTGTACGGGGTCTCGATGAAGCCCAGGTCGTTGATCTTGGCATAGACGCAGAGCGAAGAGATCAGACCGATGTTCGGACCTTCCGGCGTCTCGATCGGGCAGAGGCGGCCGTAGTGGGTGTAGTGCACGTCGCGCACCTCGAAACCGGCGCGGTCGCGGGACAGACCGCCCGGACCCAGAGCCGACAGACGGCGCTTGTGCGTCATCTCGGCCAGCGGGTTGGTCTGGTCCATGAACTGGCTCAGCTGGCTGGTGGCGAAGAAGCTGTTGATCACGCTCGAGAGGGACTTGGCATTGATCAGGTCCACCGGCGTGAAGACTTCGTTGTCGCGCACGTTCATCCGTTCGCGGATGGTACGGGCCATACGGGCCAGACCCACGCTGAACTGGTTGGCGAGCTGTTCGCCCACCGTACGGATACGGCGGTTGCTCAGGTGGTCGATATCGTCGACCGTCGCCTTCGAGTTGATCAGCTGGATCAGGTAGCGGATGATCTCGATAATGTCTTCCTTCGTCAGGATGCGGGTGTTCGGATCGGTGGACAGGTTGAGTTTCCGGTTGAGCCGGTAACGGCCCACCTGACCCAGGTCATAGCGCTTGTCGGAGAAGAAGAGTTTCTCGATGACGTCGCGCGCCGTGGCCTCATCCGGCGGTTCGGAGTTGCGGAGCTGCCGGTACGTGTAGAAGATCGCCTCCTTTTCGGAGTTGGTCTGGTCTTTCTGGAGCGTGTTGTAAATGATGGCGAAGTCGTTGGTGTAGGCGTCCTCCTTGTGTACGAGGATGGTGCTGACGCCCGAATCCAGGATTTCGTCGATATGTCTCTCTTCGAGGACCGTTTCGCGGTCCACGATCACGTTGTTTCGCTCAATGTAGACGACCTCTCCCGTGTCCTCGTCCACGAAGTCTTCGTTCCAGGTCTTCAGGACGCGGGCCGCCAGGCGGCTGCCGATGCATTTCTTGAGGTTGGCCTTGGTGACCTTGACTTCCTCGGCCAGGCCGAAGATGTCGAGGATGGCCTTGTCGCTCTCGAAACCGATGGCGCGCAGCAGCGTGGTGACGGGGAGTTTCTTCTTCCGGTCGATGTATGCGTACATCACGTTGTTGATGTCGGTCGCAAACTCGATCCAGGAACCTTTGAAGGGGATGATACGCGCAGAATAGAGCTTGGTGCCGTTGGCGTGCATGCTCTGGCCGAAGAAAACGCCCGGCGAGCGGTGCAGCTGGGAGACGACGATGCGTTCGGAACCGTTGATGATGAAGGTTCCGCGCGGAGTCATATAGGGGATGGCACCCAGATAGACGTCGGAGATGACCGTGTCGAAGTCTTCGTGTTCCTCATCCGTGCAGTAGAGTTTGAGTTTGGCCTTCAGGGGGACGTTGTAGGTAAGTCCCATATCGAGGCACTCGTCCATCGTGTAGCGCGGCGGGTCGATGAAGTAATCGATGAACTCCAGGACGAAATTGTTGCGGGTATCGGTAATCGGGAAAACCTCCTGGAACACCTTGTAAAGTCCTTCGTTCTTGCGATTCTCCGCCGTCGTCTCGAGTTGGAAGAAATCGTGGAAAGACTTCAACTGGACTTCCAGAAAATCGGGATAATCCAGAAGTGCCTTGGAGGTCGCGAATGAAATCCTCTGATTATTAGGTTTTTGTGACATTTTTTGAAGGCAGGTTGAATATAAACTTAAAATAACGACAAAAAGGTTTAGGGCCCGCAGGCCCTAAACCCGGATTCGTCCCTCAAAGGGAAGAAGTGGGCGTGTAGTTATTTAAGTTCAACTTCGCCGCCTGCTTCTTCGAGAGCTGCCTTGACCTGTTCTGCTTCAGACTTGGAGACTTTCTCCTTGATGACTGCATTCGGGGCCTTGTCAACGAGTTCCTTCGCTTCCTTCAGTCCGAGACCGGTGAGCTCCTTGACAGCTTTCACCATCTGGAGTTTGGCCTGGCCGGGAGAAACGAGGATCACGTCGAACGCGCTCTGCTCGGCCTCGGCGGGTGCACCGGCGGCGCCTTCTGCGGCTACGACCACTGCAGCGGCTGCGGGTTCGATGCCATATTCATCTTTGAGGATCTGTGCAAGTTCCTGGACTTCTTTTACGGTAAGGTTAACAAGTTCTTCCGCAAGAGCTTTGATGTCTGCCATAATTATTGGATTTTAATTGTTTTTTATTGTTCTGCTGTAATGGGTTCGGCCTCTTTCTTGGAATCCTCGAGTGCAGAGAGGATCCGGCGGATAGGTGACTGGAGGAGACCGATGATGTCACCGATAAGTTCGTCATGCGACTTGACGCTAAGCAGTGTATTCAGCTGGTCCGCGCCGACATAGGCACACTCCTGGAGGAATGCGCTCTTGAGCTCGGGCTTGCCGAATTTGGCGCCGTATTCCTTGATCACCTTCGCAGGTGCGCTGGGAACCGTCGTGAACATAATGGCGGTATTCCCTTCAAGGGTAGGGTAGAGCGACTCGACTTCCTTGTTGTCCAAGGTCATCAAAGCCTTGTGGAGGAGCGTATTCTTTACGACTTCGAGTTTGATATTCTTTTCGAAGCAGGCACGACGCAGGGCAGACGTGTTCTCGGCGTTGAGGCCGGCGATGTCCGCCAGGTAGAAATTGGGATTTTCCGCCAGCTGCGCTGCTACCTTTTCAATAATCTGAGCTTTCAGTTCCTTTCTCATAATCTTGCTTTTTATTCAGCGGTAGCACTGATGGCCTTGGTGTCGATACAAATACCGGGGCTCATGGTAGCAGCCATAAAGATGCTTCTAACATAGGTACCCTTAAGCGCTTGGGGTTTCAACTTCTGGATGGTGCTGAGCAATTCAACGGCATTCTCGGCGAGCTGCTGAGCACTGAACGATACCTTACCGATTGCAGTGTGAACAATACCTTGCTTGTCAACCTTAAAGTCGA
>CAMJHW010000120.1 GCA_946405645.1 uncultured Bacteroidales bacterium | reverse complement strand
GGAGCCACGGAAAAGGCTTTGTGCGAGGTCTTTGCAGAGATTCTCGGCATGGATCGGATAGGAGCCACCGACAATTTCTTCGACCTCGGAGGTTCTTCATTGATGGTCACGAGCGTGCTGGTAAGCGCGGAAAAGCGCGGCCTCAAGTTCTCGTACGGAGACGTATTCAACTGCCCGACCGCACGTGCGCTGGCAGCATTCCTCGGAGGCGGCGGCGAAAAACCCGCCGAGGACAAGGACGATGTCAACGGATATGACTACAGCGCCATCGACCGCATCCTTGCCGGCAACACGCTGGAAGCGTTCCAAAACGGAGAGGCCCAGCCCCTGGGCAAGAACATCCTGTTGACAGGTGCTACGGGATTCCTTGGCATACACGTTCTCCGCGAGCTCATCGAACGTACGGACGATGACGCCGTCATATGGTGCCTGCTCCGCGGAAAGGGCTCCATCACTGCTGAACGCCGCCTGTCGGAGATGCTCGTGTATTATTTCGAGAAGAACTACCGCAAGCTCGTCGGGAACAAGATCCGGATAATCCAGGGCGACATGTCCGACCAGACAGTCTTCGACGCCATCATCACGTCGGGATATCCCATCGACCTGGTAGTCAACTGCGCCGCCAACGTCAAGCATTTCTCCCGCGGAGACGATATCATCACGGTCAACTACTACGGAGTAAGGAACCTCGTCGGATTCTGCATGGCCAGCGGTGCCAGGCTGGTCCAGGTATCCACCGTAAGCGTAGGTGGAATGACCGAGGATAAAGTGCCCGAGGTGCTGGACGAAAGGATGCTGTTCTTCGGGCAGAATACCGACAACCAGTATGTCGTATCCAAGTTCCTGGCAGAACGTTTCATCCTCGAAAAGGTTGCGGAGGGCACATTGAATGCCAAGATAGTCCGTATGGGCAACCTATCTCCCAGAGCCGAGGACGGTGAGTTCCAGATCAATTTCAACTCCAACGCCTCTATGGGAAGGCTCAAGGCCTATCGCATGATCGGAGCCTGCCCCTATTCGATGCTGGACTCTCAGATGGAGTTCTCTCCGATCGACGATTCAGCACGTGCGGTGGTCCTGCTGGCAGGTACGCCCAAGGCCAACTGCGTGTTCCATGCATTCAACGACCATCCTCTGCCCATGGACGATATTCTGTCGCGTCTGCGCCGCAACGACGGCACACCCTTGGGCTATGTCGAGGATGATGAGTTCATGCGTCTGATGGACGCGGCGAAAGAAGATCCCGAGAAATCCAGGATTCTGTCCAGCATAATCGCGTATACCCAAGCGGAGGGCCAGGCACAACTTGTCGAGAACACCGCCTCGGTCACATATTCGATGCAGGTTCTGCACAGGCTTGGATTCCGCTGGGACCAGACGTCCCGCGAGTACGTGGACATGATCTTCGACATGCTGTCCACAATGCGCTATTTCGAAGAGTAAGGTCAGATACGCCTGCGGAATTCGGCGACGGTGACAGCTGTCGCCACAGCGGCGTTGAGCGACTCCGAACCGGAATCGCCGGCAGGGTAGGGCGGGATGAAAAGGCGGTCGGAGACCAGCGCCTCCATCCCGGCCGAGATTCCGTTCGCCTCGTTGCCGATGACGATGGCAACGGGCTTGTCAAGTCCCGGATCCAGCTCCAGGGAGTACATGTCCCGTCCATCCAGGAAGGTGCCATACACCTTACCGTTCTGCTTCAAGACAGCAGAAGCAAATCCTTGTATATCAGCATAGTGGAAATCAACCCTAAAGATAGCCCCCATAGTCGCCTGAACGACTTTGGGATTGAAGATCTCGACCGTGTCGCGGCTGGCTATGACTGAACGGATGCCAAACCAGTCGGCGATACGCAGGATGGTTCCGAGATTGCCGGGATCACGGATGGCGTCCAGCACAAGATAGAGGCCGGGACCCGGCGCGGCCGGGCCGTCGTCGATGTCCGCAGGCTTGCGGACGACGGCCAGCGCCGGGGAAGGGCTGGAAAGCTGGCTTATACGCGACATCGCCTCCTCTCCGATCTCGTCACGCCTATAAACGGCGGCGACTTCGAAACGCGAGGCAAGCGCCTCGCCGACCATTTTCTCGCCTTCGACAATGAAAAGACCGGTATCGTCGCGATACTTTTTCGAAGCCAAAGCCTTGATGGACTTGATATCCTTGTTTGAGAGCTGAGCCATGCTGCGCGGATTTGTGATATGCATCACAAAGATAGCCACGATTATTCAAATAAATTACCGTATTCTTTGAGATTTGTGCTAAATTTGTATGATTGGCGAAATGATGAGAAACCGTTCATACAGACTTCTCACGGCCCTTCTGGCCGTCCTGGTGCTAGCAGTGTCCTGCAGCACCACGCGCGTGTTGCCGGAAGGGGAGTACCGTCTCGCCAAGAACAAGATCGAAGTCACCAATTCCAAGAAGTTCGACCCCAGCGGACTCAACCAGTACATCAAGCAGCAGCCCAACTCCACGATCCTAGGATGGAATCCCTTCCTGAGCGTGTACAACTGGGTTTCCCCGGACAATGACAGCGGGATGGCGCGGATACTGCGCAAGATCGGCACCGAGCCCGTAGTATATAGTCCTTCCGCCGTGGAGTCCACGATCGAAAACATCGAAAAGCATCTCGAGTATATCGGCTATTACCATTCCAAAGTCGCCAGCGACATCAGGGTGAACGGGCGCAAGGTAGCAGTAACCTACCTGGTCCGCCTGGGAAAGCAGTATCCGATCGACAGCTTGAGCTATACTTTGCCAGAGCGGGGGACATTCGCCGAAGACTTTATGGAGGACCTTCCAAACGTGAGCGTTAAGGTAGGGGATTTCCTCTCCGAGGCCGATCTCGAGGAGGAGACTGTCCGCGGCGCGGCTCATTACCGCAACCTCGGCTATTACGACTTCTCCAAGAACAACTACGTGTTCGAAGCCGACACCATATCCGTACCCGGAAAGCTCTTCCTCGACATGAAAGTTGGAGAGCACTCCCGCAACGACTCCGAAGACAACGCCCAGACACTCAGGAAGTTCTATATCGACAGCGTCACGATCTCGCATTCCCGCGACCTGGTCTTCAAGGACAGGATACTGAAGGACCTCAACACCATCCGTCCCGGGATGATGTACAGCGAGAACGACATCCATACCACCTACACCCGCCTGTCCGCCCTCAAGCTCTTCAGCAGCGTCGGCATCGAGATGACCCCGAGCGACTCCAACCTCGTCAACTGCGCCATCAACCTCACACAGTCCAAGCTCCAGGGTTTCAAGGCCAATCTGGAGGCCTCGACCAACTCTTCCGGATTGATGGGTATCTCGCCTCAGCTGAGCTTTTATCACAAGAACATCTTTCACGGGGGAGAGTGGCTCAACCTCAGCTTCATGGGCAACTTCCAGTTCATGCTGAACGATCCCATACGTTCCAACGAACTTGGTATCTCCGCGGGACTGAGTTTCCCCAGATTCCTCGGTCTTCCTTATTCGTTCTTCAGCGGCCCCAACATCCCCAGGACTGAGATCAACACTTCATTCAACTATCAGGACCGCCCGGAATATACTCGCAACATCTTCTCTACTTCCTTCGGCTATTCCGGCATCTTCCGCAGGGTCAGCTACCAGCTTTATCCGCTGCAGCTCAACATCGTACAGCTCCACCACATGGACGAGAAGTTCTATGAAACCCTCGCGCGCAACCCCTTCATGCGTTATGCATACCAGAATCACTTCGATGCCGGCGTAGGAGGCACGTTCTATATATCATCCAGCAACGAACCCATCCCTACGCAGTCCTACCGCTATCTCCGACTCACCGCCGATCTTTCCGGCAACGTCGTCGGCCTGTTCAAGCCCATGCTCCGAAAGGATGAAGAGGGCAGGGGACTGCTGTTCGGCATCCCGTACTCGCAATATGTCAGGGGAGAGATTACACTGGGACGCACGTGGATGTTCGGCCGTGGAGACCGGCAGGCCATCGCCACGCGCCTGCTCGCCGGCGCAGGCCACTCCTACGGCAACTCCTCGGTGCTGCCCTTCGAGAAGCAGTTCTATGTCGGAGGCGCCAACAGCATGCGCGGCTGGCAGGCCCGCGCCCTCGGTCCGGGCAGATCACCGATGAACGAGTCTTTCATCATTCCCAGCCAGACTGGTGACATGAAGCTTGAAGCGAACGTCGAATACAGGTTCCCGATGTTCTGGAAAGTTGAAGGCGCATTGTTCGTAGATGCCGGTAACGTATGGACTTTCAAGCAGGACGACGATGCGTCCAAATTCGACCTCAGTCATCTCGGAGAAAGCATCGCGGCCGACTGGGGTTTCGGCGCGCGCGTCAACCTCAGTTTCCTGGTGCTGCGCCTCGACATGGGTATGAAAGTGCACGATCCGTCCAGGACTAGCCCTTGGCTCATGCCTGATGAATGGCTCAAACGAGAAGGCTTCGCCCTGCACTTCGGCGTGGGTTATCCCTTCTGATCTTCTTTCTTGGAATAATATTTTGGCCAGCAGCGCTCCAGATAAGACTTGAGCGCGTCTTCATGCTTGTTGCGCTGGGGCTCGTAAAAGACGGTTCCTTCCAAGCCCTTGGGCAGGAATTCCTGGTCGACGAAGTTGCCGGGGAAATCGTGAGCGTACTTGTAACCATCCGAATAACCAAGCTCTTCCATCAGTTTGGTTGGAGCATTCCTTAAATGCAAAGGAACGGCTGCCGTCTGGTCTTTGGCAGCTTCTTCCATGGCCTTGCCGATGGCAAGATAAGCGGCATTGCTCTTAGGGGAAGAAGCGAGATAGACAGTAGTCTCGGCGAGGGGGATCCTGGCCTCCGGCATGCCGATGCTGTTCACCACCTGGAAACAGGCATTGGCCAGCAAAAGGGCATTGGGATTGGCCAGGCCGATGTCCTCGGCGGCGGAGATGCAGAGCCGGCGGGCTATGAAGAG
>CAMJHW010000119.1 GCA_946405645.1 uncultured Bacteroidales bacterium | reverse complement strand
ATCACCGTCAACGCCCTGACTGCGGCGGACTCCGTCATCATCCCGGTCCAGCCCGAGTTCTTCGCCCTCGAAGGCCTCGGGAAGCTCCTCCAGACCATCCGCATCGTCCAGAACGGCGTCAACCCCGAGCTTTCCGTCGAAGGTTTCGTCGTGACGATGTTCGACGGACGGACCAGGGTGCACACCCAGGTGGTGAACCAGCTCCGCGAGCATTTCCAGGACATGGTGTTCAACACCATCATCCAGCGCAATATCCGGCTCAGCGAGGCGCCCTCGCACGGCAAGCCCATCGTCCTTTACGACATCATGAGCAACGGCTCCAGCAACTACCTCAAGCTCGCGCGCGAGGTGATGGAGCGCAACGAACCCCAAGCACAGAAAGTATGAGCAACAAGGAACCAAGAGGCCTCGGAAGGGGCCTGGGAGCCATCCTCGGTGACAGCGCCAGCCTCGACCAGCTGCGCAAACCGGTAGGCTACGTCAATAAGGAGATAGTCGGTGCCAAGACCCGCACGGAGGGCAGCGCCGACATCGTCCGCATACCTGCGGACATGATCGAGCCGAATCCCTTCCAGCCGCGCATGTCCTTCGACACCGAGGCGCTGGAGGAGCTGACCGCCTCCATCCGCAGCCTCGGGCTCATCCAGCCCATCACGGTCCGCAAGACCGCCGGGGACAAATACCAGATCATCAGCGGCGAACGCCGCTTCCGCGCCTGCAAGGCCGCCGGGATGGACATCATCCCGGCATACATCCGCTCCGCATCCGACCAGAGCATGCTCGAGATGGCCATCGTCGAGAACATCCAGCGCGAGGACCTCGATCCCATCGAGGTCGCCCTCGGATACCGCAGGCTCATCGAGGAGTGCAGCCTCACCCAGGAGCAGATGGCCGCGCGCATCGGAAAGAAGCGCGCGTCCGTCACCAACTACCTGAGGCTGCTCAAGCTTCCCGCCAAGGTCCAGCACGACCTCAAGGTCGGCCTGCTCAGCGTGGGACACGCCAAGGTCATCCTTGGCGTCGAAGACCCGCAGTTGCAGGAAGAGCTCTGCGACATGGTCGTCAAGGGCGGACTCTCCGTGCGCCAGCTGGAGGACAAAGTCCGCAAGCTCGAGCGCGAGGACAGTCCGGCCCGCAGGCAGGAGTTTGCGCAGGAACTCCCCGACGAGTATTTCCGTGTGCTCGAGCACATAGGAAAGTATTTCGAGGAGGACATTTCCCTCAAACGCAGCGCCGGAGGCAAGGGCACGATGACCATACGCTTCAATTCCGACGCCGAGGTACAGCGCTTCCTGAAAGCACTTGATGATGCAAAGGTCTAGACTCGCATATTTCCTTCTGACACTGGCACTTCTGGTGGCATTCGCCCCGATGGCCCGCGCCCAGTTCAAGTCCGAAGCCTTTTCGAACGGCTTCGGAGGCGACGACGTCGCGCCGGCCGATTCGGCGGAGGCGATGTTCTCGCTGCGCGAGTATTTCGCCGGCCTGCGGCACAAGCAGGAGCTGAAGATAGGCACGCTGGCCGGAGGCTCCGCGGTTTTCATCGGAGGCCAGCAGATCTATCACAAGCAGTATTGGAAACTGCCCGTCATTTACGGTGGCCTGGGGGCCACGCTCGGCGGCGGTTTCTATTACAGGAACCAATACAAGACTTCGCTCAAGGCCTACGAGGAGGCTTTCGCCGCCAATCCCGAGACCACGCTGACCGTGGATGAGAAGGCTCACCGGCTCAGTAACTACCTGTTTGCCGGGAGCGCGCTCATCTACTGGGGCACGATGATGGACGGAGTGATCACCTTCCCGACCGACAATCCACACCATGCCGGAAAGGCCACGATGTATTCCGTGCTGTTCCCCGGCCTGGGACAGGCCTACAACGGAGAATACTGGAAGATACCCATTTACTGGGGAGTCCTTATCGGCGCCGTCCATTATCTGGACGTCAACCACACCAACTACAAGCGCTTCAAGCGCATACACAACGAAGCGACCGATCCGGAGAGCGGCTACAGCGCCAGCATCTCCGCCTCGACCGCCCTGTACTACCGCGACGTTTACCGAAGATACCGTGACTACTCCATATTGGCCGTCGCTGCGGCGTACCTACTGCAAGTGGTGGACGCCAACGTTTTCTCGTACATGCAGGACTTCGAAGTCAGCGACGACATCTCGATGCAGATACGGCCGGCAGTGCTCGCGCCGGACACGCAGTATGCGTTTTCCGGCGGAGGCTCGACAGCCTTTGGAGTCAGCTTCGGCCTTAGATTTTAAATGATGGACATTCGCAAGACCATACTCGCCGCCGTGCTGGCTTTGTGCTGCCTGCTTCCCGCAGGGGCGCAGGAGTTAAACTTCAGGACGCGCGGCAAACTCATAAAGGAGAACGCCGAGCTGCGCTCGCGCGTGGATTCGCTCATACGGGAGCTGGAGACCTACCGGACCGAGAAGCATATGACCGACAGTCTGGCCGCCGAGATGCTGCTGATGCTCGAGGAGATGGAAGACCTGGAGGGCATCGAGGAGCCCGTGGAGGAGTACAGCCCCGAGATGACCGACAGTCTGCTGAGCCTGTGGTACGTACATCGCCAGATGGAGGCCACGAGGGAGCTTACCGAGTATGATATGGATTCGGTACGGTTCACCTCCGACGTTCCCGACGCCGTACTGATAGAGAGGTTGGAGAAGATGAACTCATATATCACGCTCCCCTTCAACGAGACGGTGAAGAACTACATGATTTTGTACTCCGAGAAGATGCCCACCAAGATGTCGCAGATACTCGGCCTGAGCGCATACTACATGCCTATCTTCGAGGACATCTTCAACCGCTACGACCTGCCTCAGGAGCTCAAGGCCATGGCGGTCATAGAGTCGGCGCTCAACCCGGTGGCGGTATCGCGCGCCGGAGCCAAGGGTATGTGGCAGTTCATGTACAATACCGCCAAGACCTACGGTCTGCGGATCGACTCTTATGTGGACGAGAGGCTGGATGTCGAGAAGGCCGCCGACGCCGCCGCACGCTATCTCCGTGACCAGTACAACATCTTCGGCGACTGGTGCCTGGCCATCTCCGCATACAACTGCGGAGCCGGCAACGTCAACAAAGCCATACGTCTTGCGGGCAACAGGGACTTCTGGTCCATCTATCCTTATCTCCCGAGGGAGACCCGCGGATATATGCCGGCGTTCGTCGGAGCCCTGTATGCCATGACGTACTACAAGGAGTACGGCATAGTGCCGGAGCCTATGCGGATGCCCGCCCACATCGACACGTTCGAGATACATCGGAACCTTCACTTCAGCCAGATCAGCGAGGTGATCGGCATCCCCGAGCAGGATCTGCAGGATCTAAACCCTCAGTACATCCACGACCTGATCCCCGGCAACAGCGGGACGTTCGTGCTCAAGCTCCCCTACAACTACACCAATGCCTTTCTGGACAATCAGGATTCGCTATATACGCACAAGTCCTCCGTGCTGGCCGGCACCAAGATCCTTGAAGGTCCGTCCAGCCCGGAAGGCTCCCAGGAACGTATAGCGTACAAAGTCAAGAGCGGTGACTACCTGGGACGCATCGCGTCACGTTACGGAGTCACCGTCAAGCAGTTGCAGCAGTGGAACAACCTCCGCGGCACCAACCTTCGTGTAGGGCAGACGTTGTATATCTACCGCGGTGGCAAGAAGGCTTCGTCATCTTCCGGTTCATCTTCTTCCTCATCCTCGTCGTCCTCATCATCGTCCGGGTACATCATCTACACCGTCAAGTCAGGCGACTCCCTGTACAAGATCGCCCAGAGATACCCCGGCGTCTCCGCCAACGACATCATGAGGATCAACAGCATCTCCACCAACATCAAACCCGGAATGAAGCTGAAGATCCCCTCCAAGTAACGCCCGGCATTTCACCCAAATTCGACTCACTGTCAGCCCTGGACCGTAAAATTCTACATATCAGTATTTTAACATAACAACCCCCTCTCTTTTCGGAGGGGGTCGTTTATTGATTTCCCTGATTATCAATCCTTTACGCGGCAACACGTCTTTACAAGTTCTCACTTCCCATTGCACATGGGAGGTCTATTTCTTTAAGAGGAAACCAATAAACAGTTGAAACACCCGTAGTAAAAAGATCAAGTGCTTTAGACGGTCCAGAAATTGGACCGTCTAAAGCAAAAAGCCCCCAAAATGCTTCTGACGGTCCATTCTTTGGACCGTCAGAAGCACCCTCTGTGTGAATGAGCGATGAAGAAGATGAAATGGACAGAAGGAGAGGGACGGGAAAGGAGGGGCGGGAAGAAGGGATGGGAAGGGGGGTGGGTTAGAAGGAGAGTTGAAGCTGGAGCTTGAGGCCGGCACGGGAGGGTTTTTGGCCGGCCATGCCGGGGTAGGCAGTGTAGTGGGCGCGGGCGTGGAGGGAGAGGTGCCGGCGCTTGACGGAGGCCACGGCGCTGGCGGAGCAGCCGCGGCCGTAGTAGGCCGGCACAGAGAAGGAGCCGGGCACGTCACGCTCATAGATATAGATGCGGTCCTCCCAGCGGTCGACCTTGAAGGCGGTACCACGGAGATAGAACGAGAGCTTGCGGCCGGAGGATTCATCGATGTATCCGCCTTCAAGGTATGTCAGCCAGGAGAGGTCCGCGCAGCGGCAGGCGGCCGCGCAGCCTTTCAGAGAAAGGCGGCCCGCGGCCACTGCCGCTTCCAAGCGGACATCATTCCGCCAGGGGTACGGATCCGAAGGACGCAGGCGGCTGACGGCCCTCAGGCCGAGAGTCAGCCGCTCTGTCAGCTGAGGGCTGTATCGGGTAATGGTCTTGAACTGGCGGGTATCCTTGGATGGGTGGTGGACAGCGTCGGCGGTGATTGTCAGCTTCTTATAGTCGACGGCGAAGGAGGCGCCGCGCTCGTCGGAGCTCCGCGTGGAGCTGCGGAGCGCTCCGGCTAGCGG
>CAMJHW010000118.1 GCA_946405645.1 uncultured Bacteroidales bacterium | reverse complement strand
GTCGTCCTCATCACCATGAAGCAGGGCAAGCGCAACAGCGGTGTCCATGTCGAGTTCGGCGCTTCCGTGCAGGGTGACTTCGTCGCCTACATGCCGAAGTACCAGACCACCTACGGTCCCGGCGCCCGCAACGGCGCGTGGGCTTCCAACGGCTACACCGACGAAGGTTTCTACTATCGTGACGACAAGAACGGCAACAAGGTCCTCGGTGTCCCGTCCGCTACCGCTTACTTCGGTGCGAAGTACGACGGCCGCGACGTGTACTACTTCGACGGTACCATGCGCAAGTTCAACCCGATCAACGCCAACCCTTGGAGCGACCTGTTCCGCACCGGTCTCACCCAGCAGTACAACTTCGCCGTGACTGCCGGTACCGACAAGGGCAGCATGCGTTTCTCCTACACGTTCTTCGACAACATGCCCAACCAGTACAACTCTCACCTGGGCAAGCATAACTTCGCGCTCTCCGGCAGCCAGAACCTCAGCGCCAACGGCGCCCTGAAGCTCGGCTACTCCATCAACTACATGAACCAGAACGTGAAGAACCGTCCTTACCGTATCTCCCGTCTGACCAACAACTTCTCCGGTATGTTCGGCGCCTTCGACGATGTCGCCTACGTCCGTGAGCACACCGTCACCGCCGCCGGTTACCAGAACCGCAACTACAACAGCAGCACGCACGAGAATCCGGCCGAGGGCTGGGCGTACGGTCTCTCCTTCGGTTCCATCGTGGACGAGTACCTGTGGAACATCCTGGCCCGCACGCAGCTGGAGAACAACCAGCGCCTCATCGCCAGCGTGACCCCCAGCTGGGAAATCGTCAAGGGTCTCACCCTGAAGGGCAACATCGCGACCGACTACACCGGCCAGAAGATCGAAAACATGGACCCGACCAAGACGTCCAACGCTTTCGGCAGCTACTCCGGCGGTTACAGCGTGTCCAACAACACCTACACCACCATCTACGGTGATGCGATGCTCAACTACAGCACCCAGATCACCGACAAGTTCGGCCTGGACGCCGTCGTCGGTTACTCCGCCCGCAACGAGCAGATGCTCAACTCCTCCGCCAACACGGAGGGCGGTCTCACCGTGGAGAACTGGTTCCACCTGAACGCCGGCGCCAACACGCCGAAGGGCAACATGGGCAAGTCCGAGTTCCTCAAGCAGGCCGTCTTCGGCACCCTGTCCCTGTCCTATGGCAACTGGGCTTTCCTCGAGGGTACGATCCGCAACGAGACCGTGTCTTCCCTGAAGACCCCGAACAACTCCTACTGGTATCCGTCCGTGAACGGTTCCATCGTCTTCTCCGAGCTGTTCGACATGCCGGCCGCCGTGGATTTCTTCAAGGGCCGCCTGTCCTACGGTGTCGTGGGTAACGCTCCCGCCGCCTACACCGCCGCGATGACCTACACCCAGAAGTCCTTCACGATCGACAGCCAGAACTACACCTACAACAAGATGGAGACGGGCCTGAACAACGACGCGCTCCGTCCGGAGACCACCTACGAGTTCGAGGCCGGTCTCGAGGGCAAGTTCTTCAAGAACCGCCTCGGCTTCGACCTCTCCTTCTACAACAAGAACATCAAGGACCAGATCCTGCAGACCACGGCCCCGATGTCCGCCGGCGGTTCCTCCATCTGGATGAACGTCGGTGAGCTCAACAACAAGGGTGTCGAGTTCAACGCCTACGCCACCGTCGTGGAGAACCGCGACTGGAGAGTCGACATCTCCGGCAACGTGGCCTGGAACACCAGCAAGGTGGTCAAGCTCGCCGACGGTCTCGACCGTCTGCAGCACCGCAGCCTGGACGGCGGCGCCGTCTATCTGTACTCCGACGTGGGCCAGAAGATGGGCGACCTCTACGCCTATGCCCCGCTGACCAACGACAAGGGCCAGGTCATCGTCTATTCCACCCTCGGCGACCCGCTCGGCGACGGCTTTGCCAAGCTGACCCCGGAGCCCGTGAAGGTGGGCAACGCCCTTCCTGACCTGATCGGCGGCTTCTCCTTCTCCGTGAGCTACAAGCGCCTCACCCTGGACGCCAACTTCAACTACCAGATCGGCGGTGACGTGGTCAATACCCCTTACGAGTACATGATGGGCCGCGGTACCCTCGAGGATTCCATGAAGTATCGTGACGAGGCCCACGGCGGTCTGGCCTACTACTTCGACGCCAACGGTTTCTGCGTGCCTGCGAAGCACACCGATGCCGCCGGTCCCGCCGGCCAGAAGATCTGGCACAACGGTATGATCGTGGAAGGTGTCAAGGAAGACGGTTCCGTGAACGACCAGATCATCAGCTCCGATGTCTGGTACAACTGGACCTACAACTGGGGTGTCGGCGATCCGACCTACTACTCCCACGCGATCTTCAAGAACACCTACCTGAAGTGCCGCGAACTCACCCTCACCTATGCCCTGCCCGAGAGCCTGACCAAGGGCTGGTGCAGCGGCCTCAAGGTGTCCGTGTTCGCCCGCAACCCGTTCTACATCTACAAGAACCTCCCGATCTGGGATGCCGAGGCTTCCGACTCCACCGGCTGGACCAACCAGGCCTTCCTCGAGGGTTCCACCAATGCGACCCGCACGTTCGGCTTCTCGCTCCGTGCCAACTTCTAACCGATCGTGAACTTTTAAAGGATAATGACAATGAAAAAGATATTTGCACTTACGCTTGGTCTCACGGTCCTGATGTCCCTGTTCTCCTGCTCCAAGGAGGACTTCGACAGCAAGTATTACAATCCGTCCAAGACGACGACCGTGACTTGCGACAAGCTCCTCTCCGGCGTCCTCTATGTGGGCTGCGAGCAGTACAAGAGCTTCGGTTACAACACGTACTGGCGTCTGTATACCTGGGAGGGTTTCTTCGCCCAGCTGACCCAGCAGAGAGGTTTCAACAACAACTCCGGCGGCGTGTACTTCATCCAGGACGGTTGGGCGACCGACCGTTGGAACAACTTCTATGAGACGCTGGCCCAGTTCCGCCTCCTCCAGGACGCGTATGAGAAGAGCGCCGACCAGGAGACCGACGGCATCTTCGTCGCCTGCGCCGAGGTGTTCGTCCTCGACCAGCTTTCCCAGCTGGTGGATGTCTTCGGCCCCGTGCCTTATTCCAAGGCCGGCTACCTGGGCATCACCGGTGACCTCGCTTCCTCCTATCCCGCCTATGACAACGACGAGGAACTGTACGGCATGATGCTGGACCGTCTCGGCGAGCTCTACAACACCATCAACGGCTACGCTTCCAGCCCCAGCGCCATCGTCTCCGCCAAGATGAAGGCCCAGGATTTCCTGAACAAGGGTGACCTGGACAAGTGGCTCCGCTACGCCAACTCCCTGCGCCTGCGCCTCGCGACCCACGTCGCCGCCCAGGGCAGCCTGACCGGCAAGGCCAAGACCGTCATCGCCGAGTGCGCCGGCCGCAAGCTGGCCGACTCCATGGAGAACGGCATCTTCGGCGCGGTCGATGTCCTCACCAACAACTCCGGCATGTTCTGGGAGTGGTACCGCGACGGCTTCGCCGGTGACGGCAAGAACGTGACGGCTTCCCAGAAGCTCATCGACGCCATGCAGATCACGGGCAGCGACGACCCGCGCCTGAAGGTCATCTACAACCCGAACGCCGCCGGCAAGTTCGTCGGCAAGCACGTGGGTGAGAAGAAGGCCGACCAGGACGCCGCCGACACCAAGGGCTGGAGCGACCGCGTGTACGCGACCCTCGACTCCGTGACCTTCATGACCAACAGCTGCATGAAGAACCCGGTGGTCTCCCCGGCCGAGACCTGGTTCCTCCTCGCCGAGGCCCGTCAGGCCTACGGTCTGAGCGGCAGCGCCGAGCAGGCGTTCAAGAACGGTGTCCGGCAGTCCATCCTCGAATGGTACGACCGCAACATGACCAGCAAGGCCCACAACATGAACCCGTTCACGCACTTCAAGGCCACCGCGGTTCCTTCCGATTCCGAGATCGAGGCTTACGCCAGCGCCGTCTGGGGCAAGTACAGCAACAAGCTCGAGGCCATCATGACCCAGAAGTGGGTCCACATGGGCCTGATGAACGCGCACGAGTCCTGGACCGACATCCGCCGTACCGGCTTCCCGGCCCTGACCTATCCGGAGGACTCCCAGTCCCAGACCAACCGGACCATCATCCAGCGCGTCCTCTATCCGATCGTGGAGAAGACCAACAACAAGGCCAACTACGAGGCCAACACCCTCAAGGATGACAACAGCACCGTCCTCTTCTGGGCGAAGGAGCTGAAATAATCCTTCTTGGCTGAACAATCCTGCGGGCGACCCTTTCGGGCCGCCCGTTTTCGTTGGAAGCAGGGAGGTTTTCCCGGATTATGCCCGGAAATGGGTCATTTTTAAAAGAAAATGACGATTTTTTATAGAAAAGCCGTGAATATCAAGAATATTTCTTTATCTTCGCTTATTATAAGGGAGAAAATTAAAGAATTTAAGAATTGGCGGCCTTTTGTCGACAAATCGGAACCAAGAGATAACGATTCGGTCGATTGCGCAACAAAACAAGATTTGTAGAACCTAAATCATAACCAACCTATTTCATTAACCAACAAAACCAACGCACATGAAGAATCTGTTTATCAGACTTTCCCTGGTGCTCGCGCTGCTCGCGGCAGGCCTTACGGCCTATGCGCAGACGACCGTCCGGGGAACTGTGAAGGATGCGGCCGGTAACGGCGTTATCGGCGCTTCCGTGTTTGTGCAGGGGACCCAGAACGGCGCCATCGTCGACATGGACGGCTCCTTCGCCCTCCCGGGCGTGAAGTCCGGCGACGTTCTCGTCGTGTCCTGCATCGGTTACGCAACCCAGAACATCACGTGGACGGGCGGTCCCGTCAACGTGGTCCTCGCCGAGGACGCTGAGATGCTGGAGGGAACGGTCGTCACCGCCCTCGGTATCCGCCGCGACCAGAAGGCCCTGGGCTATGCGGTGACCGAGATCAAGA
>CAMJHW010000117.1 GCA_946405645.1 uncultured Bacteroidales bacterium | reverse complement strand
CTCCTGAATATGGCCATGTTCGAACGCCAGTACCGCGACTATCGCTCAGGAGTCGCCAAGGAGCGTTTCAACAAGGACCTCGAGGCCCTGAAGGAAAAAGCCGGAGCACCCAAGGTCGTCACCCGCGCAGTCGTGGAGATGCCCGAGTTCGACATCGACTCCTATGTGGCGAAGTATCCCAAGGCCACTCCCGTACAGGCTCCCGCAAAGGGCAAGATGCTGTGGGAGGTGGACGTCCAGGACGACTCCAAGGCCCCCGTGGCCGGCACGGCAGTCAAATCCGGAAAGCCCATGGGCTATGTCCAGACCTGGTATGGATTGGAGGAAGTTGTCCCCGCAGTGAGCGGACGCGTAGTAGCGGTCACCGCCAAACAGGGAAAGGATGTGGCGAAGGGCGAAGTGATCGCCTTCGTCCAGGACTAGGCCAGCCTGCAGAGCAGGGTGGCGGAGGTGCAGTCGAGCACTTCGACCTCGACATAATCGCCTGCCTTGTGGGTCGTATCCGGCCAGACGCACATCTTATTGTTCGAAGCCCTTCCGCACAGTTCGGAAGGGTTTTTCTTTGAAGGGCCTTCCACAAGGACCTTGAAACGCTTTCCGATGTCGCGACGGTAGCTCTCCAGGCTCTTGCGGTTCTGAAGGGTGATGATCTCGTTCAGGCGGCGGGTCTTGGTCTCGATGTCGACATCGTCCGGCCAATGCCTGGCGGCGAACGTGCCGGGACGCTCGGAATAATAGAACATGAAAGCCGTATCGTAGCCGACCTCCTCGAAGAGGCTGAGGGTCTGCTGATGGTCTTCCTCAGTCTCGGTGCAGAATCCGGCGATGACGTCGGTCGTCAGACCGCAGTCGGGAATGATGCTCCTGATCTTCTTTACCCTGGAGAGGTACCACTCGCGGGTATAGCGGCGGCGCATCTTCTCCAGCATGCGGTTCGAACCGGACTGTACGGGGAAATGGATATGCTTGCAGATGTTCTCGTAAGCGGACATAGTGTAGATGACCTCGTCCGAGAAATCCTGCGGATTGGATGTCGAGAATCTCACGCGCAGTTCCGGACTGATCAATGCGACCTTTTCAAGGAGCTGTGCAAAGCTGACCTCCCCATCCTCTCCCTTCCAATGGTAGGAATCGACATTCTGTCCGAGCAAGGTGACCTCGCGGTAGCCGCGGCTGAAGCAGTCGCAGGCTTCCCGCACGATCGTGCGGGGATCCCTGCTCCGCTCCGCGCCGCGGGTATATGGAACCACGCAGTAGGAGCAGACATTGTTACAGCCGCGCATGATCGAGATGAAGGCCGACACCCCGTTGGAGTCGATACGGACGGGGTTGATGTCGGCATAGGTCTCCTCGCGGGAAAGCATCACGTCGATCTGGGGATGGCCGTCCGTGACGGCAGCCAGAAGCTTCGGCAGGCTGCGGTATGCGTCCGGACCGGCCACCACATCGACCTTGCGGGTGTCCAGCAGCTTGTCCTTCAGGCGCTCCGCCATACATCCCAGGATACCGATGACCACGCGACGGTCCCTGCGCTGGAGGTTGAACTGCTCTATACGGCCCCAGATACGCTGTTCGGCATTGTCCCTGACGGAGCAGGTATTGGCCATTATGACATCCGCCTCCGCGATGTCAGTGGTGCGCTCATAGCCCTCACGGGCAAGGATGGAGAAAACGACTTCAGTGTCATTCACGTTCATCTGGCAGCCGTATGTCTCGATGTAAACTTTCTTCATAAGATCCAATTTGGCACGTCCCTTGAGGTAATGCACGGCAAAGATAGGATTTTTTTGTATCTTTGCGAATAAAGCATTTCGGCATGAGACGACTGTACATACTGTTTACGGCCGCGCTGGTCCTTTTCCTGGCGGCCGGTTGCTCCACGAACCAGGGCTTCAACGTCAAGTCCTGCTCCGTGGCTTCAGTCACGCCCAACGGGCTAAGAGCCCTAAAGGCCGTACTGAAAGTCGGCATCGTCAATCCCATGTCGAACCTGACGATCTCGAGGATCGACGGCGTCATCAACAACGCCGGCCGCGAACTCGCGACGTTCAAAACGGGCAAGATCAAGGTCGCAAGGAAAAGCGACAAGGTCTATCCCCTTACCTGCGAAGGGGCCATCTCCAAGGACGTCGGACTGATGGACCTCCTCCAGCTCGCCTCCTCGCAGGACTTCAGCCAGATGACAGTGGACCTGAAAGTCAAGGTCCGCTTCATGCTCGGCATTTGCAAGACATTCAAATTCAATGACATAAAGGTCTCCGACCTGCTTGAGCCGAGCGTAGCTGCGACCTACCTCGACCTCATCATTAACGAAACCATGATATGAAAAGGACAGTCATATATCTGACCATTCTCCTGATATCGCTGGCAGCCGCGCCACTTCGCGCACAGGATACCGGCGTCACCGCGTCCACCGACTCGCTGGTCTATGTGCCCGCGTCCAGTCTGGACGAGTCACTCAGAGGCAAGAACGTATTCAACTACGTCACGGTACACCAGTCCCAGTCGATAGCCAATGCCATGGCCTCGAAGATCGAACGCAACAAGAGCCGCAAGATTGCCGGCTACCGCGTCAGGATATTCTTCGACAACAAGCAGAACGCCCGCAGCGCTTCAGAAGCCGCCATGGGACGTTTCAAATCCATGTACCCCGGGCACGGAGCCTACCGTTCGTTCGCCAGCCCGTACTTCAAGGTCACGGTAGGAGATTTCCGCACCAAGTCCGAGGCGATGCAGATGATGCAGCGCCTGAAATCCGACTTCCCTTCGGCCTATGTGGTGAAGGAGAACATCAACTATCCAATCGTCGACAAGGCCCATTCATACGTAGTGGATACGGTATCCGTCGCGAAGCCTTAAACGTCCGCCGATGATCAAGCAAGGACTCGAACAGAAACAGGTCCAGAAGCTTTCACCGCTTCAGATCCAGACCATCAAGCTCATCGAACTCCCGATCCAGGAGCTGGAACAGAGGGTTAAAAGTGAGTTTGAGGACAATCCCGTGCTTGACGATTCCCCTGTCGAGGGACGCGACGACGATGACGACCAGCCCAAGGATATCTCCATAGACGAACTGGATGCGGATGATCCCATCCCCTCATACAAGCTCCGCGTCAACAACTACGGCAAGGACGAGAGGCCCGAATACAATACCTTCTCCGTCAAGGAAAGCTTCACCCAGAGCCTTCTGACACAGCTCGGATTCCGCAACCTCAACGAGCATCAGATGGCCGTGGGACGCTATCTCGTTTGCAGCATCGACGACGACGGTTATCTCCGCAGGGATCTCGATACCATAGTGGACGACATCGCCTTCAGGGAGAACATCGAAACCGACTATGAGGAGGTTTCCTACCTGCTGGGCATCATCCAGCAGTTCGACCCTGCGGGAGTGGGCGCCCGCGACCTGCGCGAGTGCCTCACCATCCAGCTCCGCAAGATGAAACAGACCGAGGACGTACAGAACGCCCTCACCATCCTCAACGACCATTTCTCGGAGTTCACCAACAAGCATTTCCAGAAGATCATGTCGCGGATGGGCATAACCGAGGAGCAGCTCAAGGCCGCCATCGCCCGTATCGTAAAGCTGAATCCTACCCCGGGAGGGCAGGTCGACGACTCGTACACCGAGCAGGCGCAGCAGGTCGTTCCGGACTTCGTCCTGGACCTGGTGGACGGCGAGCTGAAGCTTTCAATGCCGCGTTTCTCCATCCCCGAGATCAGGGTAAACAAGAAATACGCGGACATGCTCATCGAGGCCAAGGGCTCCAACGACCGCAAACAGAAGGAAGCCGCAACCTTCGTCAAGCAGAAGATCGACTCCGCCAAGTGGTTCGTCGAGGCGCTCAAGCAGCGCCACAACACTCTCGAGAGCACGATGCGGGCCATCATAGACTATCAGCACGATTACTTCATGGACGGTGATGAATCGCATCTCAAGCCCATGGTGCTGAAGGACATAGCCGAGGTCACCGGATTCGATATCTCCACCATATCCAGAGTCGTAAACAGCAAATACATCGAGACCCATTTCGGCATCTATCCTCTCAAGTACTTCTTCTCGGAAGGCCTCGAGAACCAGGCCGGCGAGGAGGTCTCGACCAGGGAGCTTAAGAAAGCGCTTCAGGAGTGCGTGGACGGCGAAAACAAGCGCAAGCCGCTGACCGACGACCAGCTCGTCGATGAGATGAACAAGAAGGGATACAAGGTGGCCCGCCGCACCATAGCCAAATACCGCGACCAGCTCGGAATCCCCAAGGCGCGTCTGCGCAAGGAGCTCTAGTCCGGCTCCGTCTCATTCCGTATATACCATTTCATCAGCAAAGCTGTAATACCTGCCGTCGGAGAAGACGACATGGTCCAGCAGTCCTATCTGCAAAGGTGCCAGGGCATCGTGCAGCAACTGCGTCTGCCGGATGTCCTCCTGCCCGGGGCGGGGATTGCCGGAAGGATGGTTGTGCACCAATACGACGGACTGGGCCTTCTTCTCCAGCGCCGAAGATGCTATCCTCTTCACGTCCATGATGGTTGAGCTCAGGCCTCCCGAGCTGACGCACTCCCTGGAGATCACATACTTTGCGGAATTGAGGTAGATCACCCAGCACTCCTCCGTCTCCAATCCCTTCATCACAGGCTTCATCAGACGGTAAACCTGCGAAGGAGCCACGACCGGAATCCGGTCCAGGCGCGACTCCTCCGCCATGAAGCGACGGCCGAGCTCCAGCGCGGCGATGACCGGCAGCACCTTGGTGCCGCCGAGTCCGCGCTGGGCGCGCAGCCGCTCGAGCGGCATCTGCGACAGCTGCACTAGCGAGCCGCCGGCGAACGCAAGCAGCCGCTGTGCGAGATCTACGGCGCTCTCGCCTTTCGTGCCGCTTCGCAGCAGTATCGCGAGAAGCTCGCCGGTCGAGAGCACGTCGGGCCCATTCTCCATCATCCTCTCCCTGGGCCTCTCCCCTTCTGACAATTCCTTGATTTTCAT
>CAMJHW010000116.1 GCA_946405645.1 uncultured Bacteroidales bacterium | reverse complement strand
GTTGGTGAACATGAACGAATGGTAGCTCTCGGGATGCTCCACGGGCAGGCCGACATACTCGTCCATGTTGAAGGATATCACGTTCTTGAAGGAGATCTCGCCGGCCTTGACCATACGTACCAGTTCGGCATAGGTGCTGAGAGGGGTGGAACCGGTAGGGAGGCCAAGGACGAAGGGTTCGGATGTACGCGCAGCCTTTTCCTTGATCTTAGCGGCGATGTAACGGGCAGCCCACAGGCCACCTTCCTTTGCGTTGTCGCGAATGATGACTTTCATTTCTCAGTATGTTAAGATTGTTTTATCGCAAAAATAAAAAAAAGTGTGAAAAATCGAATCGCATCCGAGTTCTATCTTCTGCGCATTTGCTCCGCGGGCAGGTTAGAATAGTCCGGCAGGACGTAGGAGGCGTTCCGGAGATACAGGGCGCTCTGCCGGAGGCCACGGAGGATGTTGGGAGTGCTGGCGTACTCCATCTCCACGACAAAGGCCTTCATTCCGGCCCTGGGAGCATTGTTGAAGATGGCCTCGAAGTTGACCATTCCGCTCTGGCCGAGCTCGTACTTATCCTTGATGTGCAGGACCTCGAAACGGCCGGGGTATTTGTTGAAATATTCGATGGGGCTGGCGTCGCCGATGACGGCCCAGTAAACGTCCATCTGGAAGAAGACGTTCTCCGGAGCGGTGTGGCTGATGTAATAGTCCAGCATCGTGGTGCCGGCGACCTTGCTGTACTCGTGGTCGTGGCTATGGTAGCCGAAGCGGATGCCGGCTTCGCGGCATTTGGCGCCGATGGCATCCAGGTAGGCCGCCATGGTGGCAAGTTCAGCCTCAGTCTCCGGCAGAGGGGAGTATGTCATCACTATCCTGGGGATGCCGGCGGCCTTGTGCGCCGCGATGCAGGTATCCCACCATTTGAGAGCCTCCGAGAAGTTTCCCGAGACCAATTCCGCCCGGCTCAAGCCGTGAGTCGCGTGCGAAGAAATAATCTTGAGACCATATTTCTCCACCTCCCGGCGGAATGCGGCCGGGGCGAGGCCAGAGAACTGGCCGTCGGCATAGCTGATGGCTTCCACTCCGGTATATCCCATCTCGGACAGTCTCCTCAAGACATAATCATGATTCTTGGCGAACAACTCCGGAGTGCCGATGAGCGAACGTACGGAGTATAGCTGGACCGCCATCTCCTTCTTCGGGGCCGTAAGCTCCTCGGTGGGGCGGTAGGTAATGTAAGCGAACTTCTTGCTGTCCGGACTCCAGGAGTTGACGTTGATGCTGCCCTGGCCGCCGAAGAACTCCACCAGCACCTTGGGTTCGCCGCCGGTGGCGGGAATCATGCGGAGTTGGACATTAAGGTCGGGCAGATGCTGTGAAGGCTGGAGCTCATAGTCGTGATAAGCGATGTAAACGACCTTTGTGCCGTCGGGGGAGATATGCGGGAACCAGGAGTTCATGTCCTCGTCGAAGGTCATCTGCGTCTGGTCCTTGCCGTTGGCCCTCATCCTCCAGGCCTGCATGCGGCCGGTACGCTCGCTGTTGAACCAGATGTACTTGCCGTCACGGCTGTATTCCGGGCCGTCATCCACTCCAGGAGCATCGGTCATGCGGATCTCCTTTCCTCCCTTGACCGACATCGTGTAGATGTCCTGGCTGCGGTCCTCGCCAGTCCCGCGCTGGGCGAAATAGGCGATAGTCTTGCCGTCCGGGCTGATGCCGTGGAGATAGCTGGTGCTGAGCGGGGTGATCTTGCGGGGCTCGCCGCCTTCGAAAGGCATTATGAACACATAGGATCCGCCTCTGCCAATCGACGGGTCGCTGCTGCTCAAGCCTATCCATTTATTATCCACGGTGATGACATGGTCGTTGTTGCACTGGGTGATGGAACCGGTGGGAATCTCGATCGGGTCCGTCGAGCCGTCCGGAGCCATCTTATACAGTTTGCCGCCGGAATTGAACACCAGCCACTGCCCGTCGGGAGTCCAGTTGGGAGCCTCTACCACGTAGTCGAACTCCTTTATGACCTTGTGGGTACCGCTGTCCAGGTCATAGATCTCGAGATAACTGTGGACCGGCAGCGGGTGCTGGGCGAATGCCGCGACGGTCACGAAGGAGAGCAGCGCAAGGCCGAGGTTTCTTTTCAGATTCATATATGTTTATGTTTAAGGTTTACCATTCAAAGAGGAGAAGAGAAATGCCCTGGCGGGGAAGATTGAAAGAGGCGGTATAGCCGCCCTTCCTGACCTTCACGTCCCTGGCAGACTCGAATTCAGCGAGCTTACCCGCTTGTTCGAGGGCTTTGTACTGTGCTGGAGAAGGGTCCTGAGGAGAACCCATCGCGATCCAAGCCTCGTATGAGTTGCTGTGATCGGCGTCGATACGGTAATGCTTCAAGGTCGCTTTCTTCGCGGGAATGCTGCTGATACGGACCTCCACTTCTGAGCCCGGGTCCGCAACGTTGTCGTCATGATAGTCCCAGACCATTACCGCGAGGGAATGGTCTGAGAGGGACGCAAGCGCGGAGACATCGTCGCGCTCCCGTACGCTGCCTTCCAGCATCTCGTCCAGAGAGTAGGAATTGCCTTTTACGGCGACGCGGTCGCCGGACATCTTTCCGAACATTCGGAAAGCGTTCAGCACGGGCTTGTCCACACCGTTGGTGGCAAGGTCGCGGAAGCCGTGGAACCATGGCTGGTTCTCGAACTCGAACGCCCAGGTCACGGCTCCGGCGAGATGCACGCCGTGCCTTGCAGCTATCTCGTATTTGCGGGCGAAGGTCGCGGCGGTATAGCTGGAATACATGGTGCCGTTGCGGTAGGCATTCTCGGGATTGGTGTACATGCCGCAGGCGGCGCAGCCCTCAGGATCGGATTCGCCGATAACTATCGGCAGATCCTTGAATTTGGGATAGGAAGCTACGATGGCGCACCCTGCGTCTATTGCCCGGAGCTGGGCTCCGGCGTTCATCCTGACGTGGCCGTCCACGACGGTGGGCGCGCCCTTGGCGTGGAAGGCGATGAAGTCGAGATGCGAGCCTTTCCGGCCCGTTACGTAATTGGTTCCTTCGGAACAGTGGTCGAGGAAGGTCTTGAGATAGTTCGCGGCCCTGCCGCCGTTGGGATTGGTGGTGTCGGGGCCTCCGACCGTGGCTGTCGGCAAAGCGCGGATGATGGCCTCGGAAGTATAGTCGTACAGCTTGCAGAACTCCTCGGGCGTACCGTGCCAATATCCTATGTCAGGCTCGTTCCACAGCTCCCACCACCAGGTTTCGACCTCCTCCCGCCCGTACCTGTCGATGCTGTGCCGCACCCACTGGTACACGAGCTCCGCCCACTTCTCGTAGTCGCTCGGAGGATAAGTCCATCCCGTGAAAAGGTCCCTCTGGTTCTCGGGGCTCCAGTGATGCCTGTAATGCGTCTCGGCGGTGGTCAGCGCCTCCGGCATGAATCCCACCTCGACCAGAGGCTTCATCCCCCTGTCCACGAAGGTGTCGAATATATGGTCGATGATCTCCCAGTAATATACGGGATTGCCGTCCGCATCTTCCGTGTATATGTTGGTGGAGCCCCATTTCATGGCCGCTATGCCATCGCCCGAGGTCATAAGGTTGTGCGTGCGTATCCTTACGGGGACGGGGCTCAGCTCCGAGATCTCGGAAAGGAGCTTGCGGCCGTCCCTCATCGTGGTATAGTTCGGCTCGTCATAGCCGAACCAGGCCCAGATCGGGTCCATGGAGCCGACCTTTTCAGCGGCATTGACCTCAAGGGTGACTTTCGGCTGTGCTGAGAGACAGGACGCCAGCAGGGCCATAACAGAGATGACGAGGATTCTTTTCATAGCATTGAAGGCAAAGTAATTTCTCTTCTGCAATATACAAAGAAAGATTGAATACGTCTTTAAATCGTGTTATTTTCCTATATTTGTTATCTAACCGCACGAAAACATGAGAATTCCGTTTTTTATCGCCGCCATGCTGACAGCCGCGCTCGCGGCTCCGGCCTTGCGCGCCCAGACCGTCATACAGTTGAACCAGGAGCCCGACGGCAGGTACACCATGGCCGCCTCCATCAACGGAGTCGGCGTCAGGACCTATTACACTCCGGACAGCTGGTATGCCAGCGTGTCCTCCACCACGTATATGTTCCTTTATGAGAACGGATATATCGCCGACGCCGACGTCAATGGAATGACCACGGTCAAGATGCCCAACGGCAGCTCAACCAAGGCGGCGTCGTTCGTGATCCGCAATCTCAAGATAGGCAAGGTCATAGTCCAGAACCTTCCGGCATTCGTGGTCACCAAGCAGACCGTTCCGCTGGTAGTCGGCAATTCCGCCTTCGACTGCTTCGGAACCGTATCGCAGGAGGGAAGCAGGCTCATCATCGACGACCGTTTCGAGGAGGACTTCGCCGAAGTGTCCGAGACCGTGGTCGAGGAGTCCGACCCGACTGAGAAGTATCGTCTCGCCCTCAAGGAGTACATGGACACCAAGCAGTATGCGCAGGCTGCCGACTGCTTCGAGGTGCTGCAGGAGATGGGGGTGCTGACAATGTACAGCGAGTACCAGTACGCGATGGTGCTGAACATCCTGCACCGCAACGACGATTGCATCAAGCTGGCCAAGCCCTGGCTCGACGAGAATCTCGGCAAGTCCCTTACGCTCGACTACTGGATGTTCGACGCACTTGGAGACAGCTATGCCCGCAAGGGCGACAAGGCCAGCGCCATCAAGTACTACGAAGAAGCGGTGGCGGCTTACTGCCGTATGTTCAACACCACAGAAAAAGATATCCGCAAGAGCGTGTTCAAGGACGAGACCCTCGGATACACCCTCTACGACCTCGCCATGCAGTATTCCAAGATCGACATCAGCAAGACCTACTACTATGCGTCGCTGGCCGCCAAGAGCGGCAACGCCTCCGCTATCGAGTATTGCAGGAAATCCAAGATAAGCTTCTGACAAAAAGATAAAAATTACATACTATGAAAAGGATACTTGCCTCACTCTTGTTCGCATTATTG
>CAMJHW010000115.1 GCA_946405645.1 uncultured Bacteroidales bacterium | reverse complement strand
AGCCGCTGAGATAGCCGCGGCCGAGGCCGCCGTTGTCCCAGTCCGCGAACCACATCTCTTCCGTGGTATAGTACAGGGCTTCCTCGTCGAAGATGCCGGCGTGCGCGATGAAGCAGTCGAAGGTGTTCTCGTGCATTCCCGCGAGATAATAGACGGAATAGCCGCCATAGCTGGCGCCGCACGCCGCGATCTTGTCGATGTAAGGCTCCGCCTTCATCTCACGCGCGGCGCTCAGGTAGTCCTGGATGTTCAGGCCGCTGTAGTCGCCGGAGATCTGCTCGCACCATTCCTGTCCGAAGGCGGTCGTGCCTCGGCGGTTCGGAAGGATGACCACATAGCCCTGCGAGGCCATCAGTCGGTAATTCCAGCGGTATGACCAGCCCTGGCTGAGAGTGCCCTGAGGGCCTCCGAGGCAGATCTCGATGGCCGGATACTTCTTCGATGCATCGAACTGGGGAGGGAAGAGCACCCAGGTGAGCATGTCCTTGCCGTCGATAGTCTTGACATAGCGCATCTCGGTCTTGTGCGGAGCGACCTGGTCCAGTATCCTGTCGTTCTCGCGGGTGATTCGCTGCGGCTCGCTGCCGTCGAGCCTGACGGCCACGAGCTCGTTGGGGAAGTCCATCGAGCAGTAGCTTGCCAGCAGGGTGGTGACTCCGTCCTTCTCGACGATTCCCCAAGGGGAGTCGAAATCGAACCAGAGATTGTCGGCCGTCAGGCGCTTGATGGCCCAGCCGTCCGCCTTCTCGGCCTTATAGATGGCCTGGAGGCCTTCGGAAAGTGCGTTGAAATAGAGACCCTTGCTGTCGGGAGCCCATACCAGGCCGGCGGCGTTGTACTTGAAGTCCGCGGTCAGTTCCTTACGCTCTCCGAAGGTGAATTCGTTTTCGGTGATGGCGATGTCCTGCACCATGATGCGGGACTTGTCCGACTCGTAGCCCTGGCGCTCCATGCTCAGCCAGGCTATCTGCTTCCCGTCGGGAGACCAGACGGGGTCGGTGTCGTATCCGCCGTCCATCTCAATGCGCTTGCATTCGCCTGTCAGGACGCAATAGACGTAGATTTCCGTGTCGGTGGAGAAAGCATATTCCTTGCCGACGGCTTTGCGGCAGCTGTAGGCGATGAAGCGTCCGTCTGGACTCCAGTCCAGCTGCTCCAGGCCGCCGAACGGCTCGGTGGGGAGCTCGTAAGGCTCGTCGCCGAGAAGGTCGAAGGAATTGTCCGGAGTGATCATGGCGCCGGCGAAGGGGGCGACATAGGTACGGGGAGTCTCGGTCACCCAGTGGTCCCAGTGGCGGTACATCAGGTCCTCGGTGGCATAGGCCTGGGCCTTGTCGAGAGCGGGATCGCTGTCGACGGGGGTCTGTACCGCGCTATGGATCGTGCTGGTATACATGATGTTGGACTGAACCGGAGAAAGCTTGAACTCGCCTATGCCCGAAGGAACGTCGCTGATCTGGACCTTCTTGCCGAGCTTGTTGCCCTGCAGGGGAGCCTTCCAGATCTGGCCTCCCTGGAGGAAATAGATTTCCTTGCCGTCAAGGGACCAGCGGGCGTTGGAGACGCTTTTGGCATAGCGGGTCAGCTGGACCTTGTCCGTACCGTCGATGTTGCTCATGAAGAGGTTGCGGCAGCTTCGGTTGTCCGTGATGGATGTGTAGCTGACTCCGTACAGGACCTTGGTCCCGTCGGGTGAAAGCTGCGGATCGCTGAGCCGTCCGAGGGACAGCATCACTTCCGGCGTCATGTGCCCGTCGGCGACGGTGATGGCGGAAGGTCCGACGTATCCGCTTTCATTCTCTTGTTTCTGATTGCAGCTCATTGTGCTGAAAAGGATTGCGATGGCGCAGAAGGCTGCGCCCAATGTTTTGGTTCTCATATGTTATTTGTATTTGTCTGCAGCTTGCTGCAACTCTTCCGCCATCCTCTTGCGGAGGGAGAGGGGAGAGAGGATTTCCACTTCTGAGCCGAGGCGTTTGAGCTCCATCATCAGGTCTTCGTTGGGGATGACGCGGATGCGGAACTTGACGAAACCCTCGCCTTCCGGTCCGATCTCGAATTGAGAGGGGTGGAGTGGAAGGTCACGAAGGAAATTGGCCTCGTGCTCGGTCACTTTAAGGTAAATGCTTTCCGGCTCGGCATGGCTGTCGAGATAGATGCCTATCGTCTGGGAATAAAGGTCGTCGATGTCGTAGTCGCGCGGCATCTTGAAGGTCCAGCCCGTGGCCGCCAGCGAAGCGATGCGGTCCAGGGCATAGACGCGTTCCGCGCCGCGCTCGTGGCAGTAGCCGAGCAGGTACCAGCGCCGCTGGTACTCCTTGATGCCGTAAGGGTCGACGTGGAACATCTCGCCTTCGGATTCGCCGTATTTCCTGTAGATGATTTCCAAGGTGCGGTCGTCCTTCATCGCGGAGATGATGCCGGTGAGGTGGATCTGACCGGAGGGGATGTTCTCCACCGATACGCGGCCGGTCAGGCGTTCACGGCTGAGGGAGAGGAGGTTGTTGACGGTGAAGGTGTTGATGAGCCAGCCGACGGAAGACTGCCGGTCGATGGCGTCCTCACCGTAGCGGATGAAGTAGCAGTTGGTGCTTCGGTTGCATTCGATCTCGATGCCGAAGATCTCCGCGATGGCTTCACGGTGGTTGTTGAACGTACGGCGGTGATACTCGGTGCCGTAGCGCCTCTCCCAGCGGGTGGTGACCTGGTCGAGGGTCAGGCCGCGCTCTCCCGCGTCTATGAAGGTCTGGATGAGCCAGATGTATTTGTCGATGAGTTCGGTAATCATCAGCTTATCTTGCTATAGTCCTTGATGTTGTACTTGTCTTTCTGCAGCTCGCGGACCAGCTGGAGGTTCCTGGGCGCTTCGAGGAAGGGATCGGCCTCCAGGATGTGCTCGGCATAGACCCTGGCTTCGCTCAGGATGCCGCCATCGCGGACGAGCGAAGCGATGTTCAGCGCGATGGGAAGGCCGCTCTGCTGGGTGCCTTCCAAGTCGCCGGGACCGCGCATCTTCATGTCCTCCTCGGCGAGCTCGAAGCCGTTCTCGGTGGCGACCATGAGGTCGAGGCGGCGCTGCGACTCCTTGGAGACTTTCTCGTCCTTGACGAGGATGCAGTACGACTTCTCGCTGCCGCGCCCGACGCGGCCTCGCAGCTGGTGCAGCTGGCTGAGGCCGAAGCGCTGCGCGCTCTCGATGACCATCACGGAAGCGTTGGGGACATCGACGCCGACCTCGATGACGGTGGTCGAGACGAGGATGTCGGCTCTGCCTGCGGCGAAGGCCGACATGTTGAAGTTCTTCACTTCGTTGGTCTGCTGCCCGTGGACGATGGCCACCTTGTAGTCCGGCAGGGGGAAGGCCTTGACGATCTCCTCATAGCCTTCCTCGAGGTTCTTGAGGTCCATCTTCTCGCTCTCGAAGATGAGCGGGAAGACCACGAATACCTGTCTGCCCTTGGCAATCTCGTCGCGCATGAACTTGTACAGCGCGCGACGCTTGCGCTGGTCGATGAGCATCGTCTGGACAGGCTTGCGTCCGGGCGGCAACTCGTCTATGACTGACACGTCCAGGTCGCCGTACAGCGTCATGGCGAGTGTCCTCGGAATCGGCGTCGCGGTCATTACGAGTATGTGTGGAGGCACACATGCTCGTCCTTCGGAATCGAGGACAGGCCCCTTCGCCCAAAGTTTCGAGCGCTGGTCGACACCGAAACGGTGCTGCTCGTCGATGATTGCAAGGCCGAGGGCGCGGAACTGCACGTCGTCCTCGATGAGGGCGTGCGTGCCGATGAGGACGCCAATGCTGCCGTCCTCGAGACCGGCGTGGATCTCGCGGCGCTCCTTGGCAGTGCTGCTGCCCGTCAGGAGCGCGCAGCGCACGCCGGTGCCTTCCAGGTACCTGCTGACGTTGGCGTAGTGCTGCTGGGAAAGGACTTCGGTGGGCGCCATGATGCAGGACTGGAAGCCGTTGCCGTAGGCGATCAGGCAGCTCAGGACTGCGACCATGGTCTTGCCGGAGCCGACGTCACCCTGTAGGAGGCGGTTCATCTGATGGCCGCTGGTCAAGTCGGCGCGTATCTCCTTGATCACGCGCTTCTGGGCTCCGGTAAGGTCGAAGGGCAGCTTTTTATAGAGAGCGTTGAAGGCCTCTCCGACCTTGGGCATGCGGATGCCTACCTCGCTGCGGCTGCGGATGTATTTCTGTTTGAGCAGAGAAAGCTGAAGGAAGAACAGTTCTTCGAATTTCAGGCGGTACGAAGCCTTGACCAGCGCATCCGAATCCTGCGGGAAATGGATGTTGCGCATGGCGAATCGGAGGGACACCAGTCCTTTCTCCCTGAGGATGTACTCGGGAAGGGTCTCCTCTATCTCCGGAAGGCAGGCGTTCAGGGCTGCGGCCTGGAGGCGGTTCATCACCTTCCCGGTAATTCCGGCATTCTTCAGCTTCTCGGTGCTGGGATACACTCCCGTGAGGGAGCCGACCCCCGTGTTTTCGCCGGATGACGGGGGAGAGTCCACCTCCGGGTGGACGATGTTCATCCGGCTGCCGAAAGCCTGCGGCTTGCCGAAGAATACGAATACGCTCCCGGGAGTCAGCCTGTCCCAGTTCCACTTGATGCCCTTGAAGAACACCATCTCCATCTCTCCGGTACTGTCGGCAACCATGACGCTGAGACGCTTTACTGCATTGAACCTCAGTACTTTGCTGCCGTCCTTGTCCTTTGGACAGTTGTCGATCTCCACCCCCGCCTGATTCCTCTGCACGAAGACCGAACTGCCCGGACCATAGAGCGTCGCCTTGGTCACCCTGGCCATCACTTGCACGTATGCCACCCCGGGAGTGATCTCTGCAATCTTCTGGATACTGCTCCTGTCGATATATCGGAACGGGTACAGGTGTATGAGGTCCTCGAACGTCGCGACCTGCAGCTCGTTCTTCAGCAGCATCGCCCGCTTCGGCCCCACCCCCGGCAGGTACTGTATATCCGACTTTAGTTGTGTCATACTTTAGCACAAATATACGCATTTCTTTTCAATCCCCGCCCTCCT
>CAMJHW010000114.1 GCA_946405645.1 uncultured Bacteroidales bacterium | reverse complement strand
GCGTGGATGTAATCCTTGGCCGGGGCGAAAGGGATGCCGAGGAAGAACGACGACCCGGGGAGCATTGTGGGCATGGTCGGCGCGCCCCGCAGGGCTTCGACCTGAACGGGGCCGCTGCGCTCAAGATGGTCCACGGAAAGCGCTCCATGGCGCACTCCGACCTCCACGCCGCCGCTCTCTGCGAGCTCGTTGGCGTGGATCTTGGCCGGGAGCCCGCAGGCAGCCCCGGCCTTGAGTATGCGTGCGGTATCTTCCGTGGTAAAGAATCCTTCATCGCAGAAAACATCCACGAAATCAGCCATTTCCGCTGCCTGAGGCATCATCCCGATGACGGTGTTCACGTACTCTTCGCGGGTGCAGCCCCGGCCTACGGCGTGCGCGCCCAGGAACGTGGCGCGCACCACGGCCGGGACGCTCTCCTTGATGCGGCGGATCACCCGCAGCATCTTCATCTCGTCCTTGGGATTGAGGCCGTACCCGCTCTTGATTTCGATGGCTCCGGTGCCGGCCGCCATCATTTCGCTGACGCGGACCATCGACTGTTCGTACAGATCGTCTTCGGAGGTGCGGTGAAGCAGGTCGGAGGAGTTCAGGATGCCGCCTCCGCGGGCGGCGATCTCCTCATAGGAGAGTCCGTTGATCTTGTCGAGGAACTCTCCGTCCCGGCTGCCTGCATACACGATGTGCGTATGGCTGTCGCAGAAGGCCGGCATCACCATTCCGCCTTCGGCATTCAGCACCTCGCCGGATGCCGAAGGGCACTCAGACATAGGGCCGAAATCCTTGATGAGGCCGTCCTCGATGCGGAGCCAAGCGTCCTTGAGGACGCCGGTCTCCGACATCTCCGCGCCCTGTTTGCGCAGGACGCCCTCAGGCACTATTCCGACCAGCTCTCCTATGTTGACAATCAGCCGTTTCATTACAGATACTGCTCCTGGCGGATGAATTGGACTGACTTGGCGATCAGAGGCTGCATGACGGTGTCGTTGTCGATGAACGGCACGACCTTGCGGTAGTCTTCGAAGATCCTCTCGATGACGGGAGACGATTTCGCCGGACGGCGGAACTCCAGCGCCTGGGCGGCGTTGAAGAGTTCGATGGCCAGAACGGTCTCTACGTTGTCAACGATGCGCACCAGCTTGGTGGCGGAGTTGGAGCCCATGCTCACGTGGTCCTCCTGTCCCTGCGATGAAGGGATCGAGTCGCAGGATGCGGGCCAGCAGAGGCCTTTGTTCTGGCTGACGATGGAGGCCGCGGTATATTGCGGAATCATGAAGCCGCTGTTGAGTCCCGGATTGGCCACCAGGTACTTGGGCAGGCCGCGCAGTCCGTGGATGAGCTGATATGTACGCCTCTCGGAGATGCTTGCCAGCTCCGACATAGCGATGCTCAGGGCGTCCATAGGGATGGCTATCGGTTCGCCGTGGAAATTGCCCGCCGAGATGACCATGTCCTCGTCCGGGAAGATATTGGGATTGTCGGTCGCGGAGTTGATCTCGTTCTCGATGACCGACTCGACATACATTATGTTGTCCTTGACCGCTCCGTGGACCTGAGGTATGCAGCGGAAGCTGTAAGGATCCTGAACATGCTCCTTCGGACGGTTGATGAGTTCGCTTCCTTCGAGGATCTCCAGGAACCGCTTGCCGGTACTGATCTGTCCGCGGTGCGGACGGAGCTGGTGGGTGAGGGGGAGGAAAGGCTCGATTCGTCCGTCATACGCGTCGAGAGACATGGCGCCTATGCGGTCGGCCCACTTGGACAGGCGTATGCTCTTGAGCAGAGCCCAGACCGCGTGCGCGCTCATGAACTGAGTGCCGTTCAGCAGGGCGAGGCCTTCCTTTGACTGGAGCCGGATGGGCTCCCATCCCAGTTCCTTCCAGACTTCAGCCGAAGGCCGGACCTTTCCCTTGTACAAGACTTCGCCGAGGCCGATGAGCGGCAGGCTCAGATGCGCGAGGGGGGCGAGGTCGCCGGATGCTCCCAGCGATCCCTGTTGGTACACGACCGGAAGGACGTCGTGGTTGAACATATCGATGAGCCTCTGGACAGTGATCAGCTGGGCTCCGGAATGACCGTAGGCGAGGCTCTGCGCCTTGAGGAACAGCATCAGCTTGACGATCTCCGGCCGTACGGTCTCGCCGGAGCCGCAGGCATGCGACATGACGAGGTTGTGCTGGAGCTGCGAGAGATCCTCCTGGGGGATGGTGACATTGTAGAGCGAGCCGAATCCGGTGGTGATGCCGTAGAGCGGTCGGTCTATGTCTTCCATCTTTTTGTCCAGGTACTTGCGGCACTTGATGACGGCGTCCGTGGACTCGTGCGAGAGGGCGATCTTTTCCTTGTTGTCCAGTATTTCCTTCATCCTCTCGAGGGAGAGGCGGGTCGATGAGATATAATGTGTCATTTGTTCAAAGCTTTCTTTATCAAGAGTTCATCTGCAGGGTGGGGAAGGGTGAGGCGCAGGCCGGGGGTGCGCGCCATCTCGCGCTCCGCCGCGAAGCGGGCGCCGTCGTTGCGCGCCCAGGAACGGCGCGCTATGCCGTTGTTGACGTCCCAGAACAGCATCTCGCGGATGTGGCGGGCGGAGTCTTCGGATCCGTCTATGACCATACCGAAGCCTCCGTTGATGACCTCGCCCCAGCCGACTCCGCCGCCATTGTGGATGGACACCCAGGTGGCTCCGCGGAAGGCGTCGCCGATGACGTTCTGGATGGCCATGTCGGCGGTGAACTGCGACCCGTCGTAGATGTTGGATGTCTCGCGGAAAGGCGAGTCGGTTCCGGACACGTCGTGATGGTCGCGGCCGAGGACTATCGGAGCGGTGATCTCGCCGCTGCGGATGGCTTCGTTGAAGGCGAGCGCGATCTTCGTGCGGCCTTCGCAGTCGGCGTAGAGGATGCGGGCCTGGGAGCCCACCACGAGGTGGTTCCGCCCCGCTTCCTCGATCCATCGGATATTGTCGCGCATCTGGCCGGCGATCTCCTCCGGAGCCGTGGCGGCCATATCCGTCAGGACCTTCACCGCCAGGGCGTCGGTCTTGGCGAGGTCCTCGGGATCCTCGCTCATGCATACCCAGCGGAAGGGCCCGAAACCGTAGTCGAAGTAGAGGGGACCCATGATGTCCTGCACGTACGAAGGATAGCGGAAGGAGCCGTCGGCATTGAGCACGTCGGCTCCGGCGCGTGAGCTTTCCAGCAGGAAGGCGTTGCCGTAGTCGAAGAAATACATCCCCTTGTCGGACAGGAGGTTGACTGCGGCGACGTGGCGGCGCAGCGAGGCCTGGACGGCCTCCTTGAAGCGCGCCGGCTCCTCCGCCATCATTCGCTTGGACTCCTCCAGGGAGTATCCGACGGGATAATAGCCTCCGGCCCAGGGATTGTGCAAGGATGTCTGGTCCGAGCCCAGGTCGACATGTATGCCTTCGTCGGCCAGCCGCTCCCAGAGATCGACTACGTTGCCGACATAGGCGAGCGAAACTGTTTCTTTGCCGGAGACTGCCATGCGGATACGGGGGACAAGTTCGTCGAGACTGTCGTGGAGCTCGTCCACCCATCCCTGTTCGTAGCGCTTGCGAGCGGCCAGTGGATTGATCTCGGCGGTGACGCTTACCACTCCGGCGATGTTGCCGGCCTTGGGCTGGGCGCCGGACATGCCGCCGAGGCCTGCGGTCACGAAGAGCATCCCGCTGCGGTCGTCTCCGCTCAGTCCTTTTTTCCTCAGCTGCTTGCGCGCTGCATTCATCACCGTGATGGTTGTGCCGTGGACGATGCCCTGCGGGCCGATGTACATATAGGATCCGGCGGTCATCTGCCCATACTGCGAGACGCCGAGGGCGTTGAAGCGCTCCCAGTCGTCGGGTTTGGAATAGTTGGGGATGACCATGCCGTTGGTGACTACCACGCGGGGGGCGTCCTTGTGCGAGGGGAAAAGACCCATCGGATGTCCGGAGTACATCGCCAGCGTCTGCTCGTCAGTCATCGTCGCCAGGTACTGCATCGTCAGACGGTACTGCGCCCAGTTCTGGAAGATGGCTCCGTTGCCTCCGTAGATGATGAGTTCGTGCGGATGCTGTGCCACCCTCGGGTCGAGGTTGTTCTGGATCATCGCCATGATGGCCGCCGCCTGACGGCTCTTGGCGGGATACTCGTCGACAGGACGGGCGTACATGTCGTATGTTGGGCGGAAGCGGTACATATAGATGCGGCCGTAGAGACGCAACTCTTCGGCGAACTCTTCCGCCAGGACGGCATGGTGCCGCTCCGGGAAATACCGGAGGGCATTCCTGACCGCCAGGACCTTCTGGTCCTCGGTCAGGATGTCCTTGCGCTTGGGCGCGTGGTTTACCGATGTGTCATATGGCCTGGCCTCCGGCAGTTCCGCCGGGATGCCGGCCAGGATATCTTCCTGGAATGCGTTCATCATAGATCGATATTGGCGTTGACGGCTTTGAGGACTTCAGTCTGCAGGGCTTCCGCTTCGGTGACAATCTCAGCGGCGCGGTCGAGCAGCGGAGCGGCTGCGGACTTGTCCGCCAGCCCCGAAGCGTTGATGCGGACGTTGAGTTCCGCTCCGCGGATGGCGGCTACTGCGGCCAGCGCCGCCACGCCGGCATCCGATGCCGAAGCGGGATTGCCCTTGAGGGCCATCTCCAGCGCGAGAGGCAGGGCCTTGAGCGAGGCTTCCATCGTCTTCAGCGGTACGCTGGCGGCGTAAAGGGTAGCCTCTTCCATCGCCGCGGCGCGCGCGGCCTTCTCTTCGGGCGTGCCTTTCGGCATGCCCAGGGCGTCCATTATGCGGTTGAAGGCGGCGGTGTCTTCGTCCACCAGCGCCGTCAGTTCATCCATTATCTTCCATCCCTGTTCCGCCACGTCGGAGAACTCCTTCCAGCGCTCGTCCCATCCGCGCTTGTGCGCGGAGAGATTGGCGACCATCGTCGCCAGGGCCGCGCCGAATGCGCCCATGGCCGCAGACACGGACCCGCCTCCGGGGGCGGGGGACTCCGAAGCGGTCTCGCGTGCGAAATCCTTGACGCTCATCCTCACCAGCCGCTC
>CAMJHW010000113.1 GCA_946405645.1 uncultured Bacteroidales bacterium | reverse complement strand
ATGCAGATGATGCTCAACTACAGCGCCAAGACCACCCGCCCCAACTATGCCAACCTGTCCAGCGCCATCCGCTACAACAGCCGTTACACCTGGCAGAGCGGCAACGCTCTGCTCCAGCCCGAGCTCTCGCACAACGTCAGCCTGACCGCCGTCTGGAAGTTCGTCACCATGTCCGTCAACTACACCCGTACGGACGATGCGATCATGACCTGGTCTTCCCCCTACAACGATGAAGGAGCCGTATTGGTTCAGCCCCGCAATATCGAGACTCCTTTCAGGACTATGTCCGCCTTTGTGAACCTTACTCCTACCGTGGGGCCCTGGACACTGAACTATACCCTTGGCGTTCAGCCTCAGTGGCTGACCATCACCGTGGCGGATCCTCGCGTACCCTCCGGCTACAGGGAAACGAAGTTCAATGGTAAGCCCATCTATTTCGCCCAGCTCCTCAATACCCTTACCCTTAAAGGAGGATGGCAGTTCGAACTTGGTGGCCTTGTACAGTCCAAGGGCTATACCGGCAACCTCCTTATGACAAATGTCTATTCAAACGTGACGGCCGCCATACAGAAGACCATGCTGAAGGATGGCTCACTTGTATTGCGCCTCGAGGGCAACGACCTCCTCGGGACTGCCAATATGAACGTCGATTCCGATTTCGGAAGCCACACCATCACTCAGACCAACCGGATGGACCAGCAGCGTATCAAGTTCTCCGTACGCTACAACTTCAACACCGCCCAGAGCAAGTACCGCGGCACCGGAGCCGGTCAGGACAGCAAGAGCAGGATGTAGTCTAGAGCCTGATGATCGTACCGGCCTTGAACCAAATGCCCGGCTGGGGAATGTTCCCGTGGTCGAAGTAGGTTACATTCAATATATTGTCGGCCTCAAGCCAGAAGTTGAAGCGGCCGGCGTCCCATGAAGCCTTGCAGTCTACAAGACTGTAAGGCTGATAGGGGACCAGGCCGCCGAGACTCTTCCCGGAAGCATACGGTTCGTAACTTCCCACGCGGTCATGCCAGCGATAGGAGAGATCCACCGACAGTTTCTCGAAGAGCCGGAACCCTGCCTGGAGCACGACTTTGTTGCGCAGATATTCAAGCGCGTAATATGATTGGATGCCTTCCATGGCATCCTTTTTCTGTGAGATATGCGCATAGCTGGCGGAGAGGCTCTTCAAAGGGAACAGTGGCGAGTCAAGCAGAACGGCCGGCTCCAGACGCAAGGTCACTTCTTCTCCGAGCGACTTGATGCGGGCGTGATTGACCGACTGCCAGGGAGCGTCGGGAACCGACGTGTCCCTGATCCAGTCTATAAGGTCACGCCCGTCATTGTAATAGACACTGCCGACAATCCTCACCCCTCGGGACAGGAATTTGAACCCTCCTTCGACGGATTGCATCTTCTCTGCCTTCAGGTTCTTGTCCGCCTTGTATCCGCCGACGGAGTAGTACAACTCCGTGAACGAAGGCATCCGAAGTGAGCTGTTGTACGATGCATAGAGTTTCAGCTTCTGCGACAACTGGAAACTCGCATCCGCTCCGGGATAGATTCGGAAGCCTTCGTCATTTCCGGTATTACGGGATAAGCTGAACCCTCCGGAGAACGCGAAGCGGGAAACTGTGACATTGTGCTCCAGGAACAGGCTGATGTCGGTACGGTTCAGGCCGACTTTGTAGTACGCATCCTGTCCACTGACCTTGATCTGTTCCTGAAGGGGCTCTCCGAGATTGGTGCTGACGATGCCTTCATTGCGGATTTCAGCCCCGAAGGCCGTACGGCCCAGGGGCGTCTGTGTCCAGCCGTCCAGATTGGCGCCCAACACATTGGTACGGTGATAGTTGAAGGGATAGAGCTCAGGTCTGGACCGGAACAGTTCGAAGCGGTCCTCGCCGTGGTTCCAGTACAGCCGGGGCCTCAGATGGAGCGCCCCGGCGGACTCTCCTTGTACGGCCAGGAACGTCTTGGCCGTATGCTCGAACTGGTCGTCGAACCTGGGGGAATAGAAGGTCCCGGATCCGAAGTCCTTGACCGATGCCCCCGCATGCCATCCGAGCCTGAAGTCTTTCAGGTCTGCGACTCCCTGGTAGAACGCCTTGGCCGACTTGAAGTCGGTGTTGAGGCCGCCGGCGAGGTTGCGGGTGTAGCCGTCGCTGCGGGTGTAGCCCGCCGAGACGGCGTTCCGCACCCGGCCGCGTGCCTCCCTCACTGAAAGTGAGGCCGAAGCCAGGCCATGCGACCCGCCTTCCAGGCGGACCTCCGCCCCGCTGCGCTCCGGCTTTCGGGTGACTATGTTGATGGCTCCCAGCAGCGACGACGTCCCGTAAGTGCGCGCAGCGGGGCCCTCCAGTATCTCGATACGTTCGATCTCCGACACCGGAACGGGAAAGTCCACCGAGTTGTGCCCGGTCTGCGGGTCCGCGATGCTGACGCCGTCCAGCAGGACGGCAATCTGCTCGCAGGTCCCGCCCCGCAGGCTGATGTCCGTCTGGACCCCGAAGGGGCCCCTCTGACGGACGTCCGCGCCTGCGGCGAACTTCAATAAATCATTAATGCTTGTTGCCGGAATGGAAGATATCGCAAGGCTGTCCAGCACAGTCACCATCCTTGCGCTTTGTCCAAGGAAGGACGGCAGTCGGCTGGCGGTTACCACCACGCCATCCAGCTGCTCGTAGAGCGGCTGCTGCTCCTGCCCGAGGCAGGGCGCCGCCGCGCACATTCCCAAAACAACCCCCCAGATCCCTCTCACATGTCTCATAATTCAAACGATGAAGCCGAAGTCAGAAGATCGTACAGAGCATCCTCGGACAAAACACCTCTCTTCACTCCCGCGGGAATCTCTCCCGCCTCGTCCGCTTCGAAGTCCCGGAGCCATTGCCCTGACTCCATATACTCCTCCAGCACCTTTATCTCCTCCTTCGCATCCTCGTACCTCGCCACGGCCTCTTCCAACTCATCCAACACCCGCCGGACCTTGTCGCAGCGGTACTCCATCATCGAAACTCTATTGATCAAAGTATAGTTATCCATAACAATCAAATCAGAACCTCCATCCCAACCCTCCATGGACGAAAGAGGCCAAAGGCCCCAGCGTCATTTCCGTATATGCATAGAAATGCTCTCCTCCGTAGCGGAACGCCACGGGCGTAAGCGACAGCAGCGGGAAGAATGGAGAGAAATACGATACCGTCACTCCGGCTCCCAGCGCGGTATATACAAGGAACGCGTTGGAAGGATTCCACAGATGCCTCCACTGGAACGTTCCCGAGAACGCCGGAATGGAATCCATCCACCCCACTCGCTCTCCATGTTCCAAATCGTATCTCGGCTTCCCGTCGGGATCCATCCCGAACGAAGGATACTGTATCAACCTATGATGATACCACGAAGCTCCGGCCGACAGTGTAAACTCGGTCTTCCATCCCGACCGTAGCACTCCCGTAAGGTTGACTACAGGATAGAATGAACCATCCGTGTCCACATCCTGCCCCTTCGGGGCCAGTTTCTCCTGCGCCGCCCGTAACGGATTGATCATCATCTGGAACGGCCTTATGCCCGTTCCTATCTCTATGGAATATGATTTCTCGAACGGAATTTCCTGTCCCCAAGCAGTACCCGAGAACAATCCAAGCAACACCAAAGTTGCTATCAGTAATCTCGTTCTCATAACGAAGGATCCAGCTTGATGACAATGTCGCGCTCGCGCAGATCGACCAGCGAAGTGTCCTTGACGGCAAAGCTCCCCGAAGGATCCTCGAACTCGATGAACGGTCCCTCCAGGTTCCTCCTGTAAGGAATCCTCACCTGGCACTTCCCGTCCGCTCCGGTTACCCCCAGCGGATTCATATGGTCCCTGCTGACCGCGCTCCCTTTGACCATCACTCCCTCGACAGGCTCACCCGTCGCCCGGGAAACGACAGAGAATGACATCGTCGCCTCGCCGCCTTCCTCATAAAGAGGCGGCTCAGGCATCCCGTAGCATGCCTGGAACACGAACAATGCGCTCGTAAGGGATACGCCCCTGAGAATATTGTGCAGCCATTTCATCGTGCAACCATATTAAAACCTCTTCACAAATTTACTCCAAAGAATTATATTTGCAAAACAGCAAAACACAAACGCCCGTGAATCCCTTCCTCTTCCGGCTTTTCCGCGACAACGAGGTCAAGGTGCACGAACTCAACTACCTTTTCTGGGAGTGCACCACCCGCTGCAATTTCCACTGCCGCCACTGCGGCAGCGACTGCGGCATCGTACAAAGTCAGAAGGATATGCCTCTCGAGGACTTCCTCGCCGCCATCGACACCATCCCAGTCCAAGACCGCGCCAAGAACTTCTGCGTCGTCCTCACGGGAGGGGAGCCCCTCCTCCGGCCCGACATACTCGAGATCGGCCGCGAGCTCCGCAGCCGCGGCCTCCTCTGGGGCATAGTCTCCAACGGCTGGTTCTACGACGACGCCATGCATCTGAAACTCATGGACGCAGGTATGGGCGCCGTCACCGTCAGCCTTGACGGACTCGAGGCCTCCCACGACTGGATGCGCGGCGTCCCGGGCAGTTACAAACGCGCCATCCGCGCCATCGAAGCCTTCGCCAAAGACCCCCGTCTCAACTCCGACGTCGTCACCTGCGTGAACCGCCGCAATCTAACCGAGCTCCCGGAGATCTATGCCCTCCTCAAAAACAATGGCCTCAAGCAGTGGCGCCTCTTCACCATCATCCCCATAGGTCGTGCTGCAAACGACCCCGATATGCATCTCACCGATAAGGAATTCGTCACACTGATGGAATTCATCAAGTCAAAGAGGGAAGAGGCAAAGCAAGAACAAAAAACAAGGCAGTCACAGCCAATGAACGTAACCTTCTCCTGCGAAGGCTACCTTGGCAAATACGAGGAAAAAGTCCGAGATGTTCGCTTCTTCTGCCACGCGGGCGTCAACATCGCCTCGGTTCTCATCGACGGCCGCATCTGCGCCTGCCCCAACATTGACCGCGACCGCTTCTCACAGGGCAACATCTACACTGACAATCTCTGGCAAGTCTGGAACGAACGCTTCCAGCCCTT
>CAMJHW010000112.1 GCA_946405645.1 uncultured Bacteroidales bacterium | reverse complement strand
GTATCGTCTCCACCGACATCCTTAATGACGTCTTCGGCTCCGACCATTGCCCGGTAGAACTGGTGCTCAGCATCTAAAGGGAGGAGGCATCTCCCTGCCTTGATGCTCGCTGCGTCGATGCTCCGTGATTCATAATTAACTTATTTTCAGTGACTTACGTATATCCTCCCCGCCGTTTTTGACGGAGCATGTTTCGCCTAACATCCTTAGGACCAAGCACTTGCAAATCACGGCCCGAGGTTGGGGCCGAGTTCGTTCTTGCTCCCTCTACCATCCATTGCCTTCTATAATGGCTCCCTAGTATCCTTCGGTCAGAGGTAGAAGGATAATAGGTCAGGAAAGAGACAACTGCGTACAATAATGGAGAAAAAAGCACAAAACCAGTCGTTTTGTGCTTAAAACAGCCGTTGGAGGCAGAAATAAGAACAAAACCGGTCTTTTTGTTCTTTTTCTATAGGGAGAATACGGGATACTTCGGAGAAATGCGTAAGGACAAGGAAGGTAACGCAAAAAGAAGGGGCCGGCAATGAGGAAGGCAATCGGAGATGAGAGAAGCCAACGGAGCTAAGGGATTGACGAAGGTTAGAGAGGCCTGCCGAGGTGGAAGAGGATTACGGCGGTGAGAGGTTAACGGAGGTGAGGGGTTAGCGGCGGTGGTGACGGAGGAAAATCTGGTGGGCGTAGGAGACGAGGCCGCAGAGGATGGTGGTGACGGCCTGGGATTCGTGTGAAAGAGTGGCGAAGATGATGCCCGTCTCGAAGGGGATGCCGTAAATGGTCTGGAGAGCCAGAGCGACGATATAATGGAAAGCTCCGAATCCGCCGGGCACAGGGACGATGCCAGCGACGCTGCCGACCAGCATGATGAAGAGCGCATCGACGATGCCAAGACCGGTATCTACAGGAAGGGCCTTGATGATGAACCAGCTCATCAGCAGGAACATAAACCATAATAAAGCCGTCAGGAGGATGAACCAACCCTTTCCCTTCATCTTGAAGACGGAGGTAAAGCCCTGACCGAGTCCGTGAAAGAAAGCGGCGAGACGGTCGATGAAGGAGCCTTTCTGGGTGGACGACGGTACTGACTTGTCCGCACGGGATCTGCGCCGGCGCAAAGCGAAGACGGCCCATACCACTGCGGCTGTCAGGGCTATCAGCGCCGCCAGCAACCACCAGATGTTGACTCCCAGCTGTGTGGCTGCAGGTTCCAGCATCTTCTCGATGAAGAAGTTTCCGAACTGCTCACCACGGATGGCCAAAAGTGTCACTATCAGCAGCAATAGTACCAGTATGTCCCAGGCGCGCTCGAGCGCGACAGTGCCAAGCGCCTTGTCAAATGTCAGACGGCGGGTCTGAACATAGCTGCATCGGACGAACTCTCCGAAATAAGGGATCACGAAATTGAACAGGCGGCCGATGGTGAAACCGTCATAACAGTCCAGGCTCTTTGTCTCTGGCTCTTCCGTCAGCAGCAGCAGACGCCAGCGCATAGCCCTGAAGATGAACGACAGTGCACCCGCAGCCATGGCGAGGAGGACATACCCCCAGCGCGAAGCGCGGATAACCTTCCAGAACTCCGTCCAGTCCACCCCCCGGAACGAGAACCACATCAGGACCACAGCCAGGACGGTCCAGAAAACGGATCTCAATATTTTGAAGGTCTTGTCATTCATACCTCGCAAATATAGATAATTTTGACTAACTTTGCGTGATAAGCAAAGCTAAAATCTGAACGGTATGAAATCCATCCTCGGCATCGGCAACGCACTGACGGACATCCTGGCCGTGCTGCCCGACGACACGTTTCTCAAGACCTTCCATCTCCCGATGGGGAGCATGCAGCATGTGGACCAGGAGACCGGGGACAAGATTTGGAATGCCCTCAAGACTCTGGATGTCCACTACGTAGCCGGAGGCTCAGCCGCCAATACCATAGCCTGCACTGCAGTCTTCGGCATGCCTTCCAGCTTCATCGGCAAGATCGGCGACGACGAGCTCGGACTCCTGTTCAAGAGCGACCAGCAGCAGTACGGAGTCAAGTCCATGCTCCTCAAGAGCCCAAAGCCTTCCGGACGTTCCATGGTTTTCGTGAGCGGAGGCAACGCCGAACGCACGTTCGCTGTCTATCTTGGCGCAGCCCTGGATTTCGTGCCGGAGGACCTCAAACCCGAGTATTTCGAGGGACACGATTATTTCCATATCGAAGGATATCTCGTCCAGAACCAGGCTCTTATCCGCAGAGCGGTGGAGATGGCCCGTGAAGCGGGATGCATCATCTCCTTGGACATGGCCTCATACAACGTCGTGGAGTCCAACGAGGCTTTCCTCCACGATATCGTGGACAGATATGTGGACATCGTGTTCGCCAATGAAACGGAGTCAAAGGCCTTTACCAAGATCGACGACCCGCACGAAGCGCTGCTCGAGATCGCCAAGCATTGCCGCATCGCCGTAGTGAAAGTAGGCAAAGCCGGATCGTGGGTACGCTCCGGAGACGAAGAGCATTTCATCCACCCTTGGCCTGCCGATCCGGTGGATGCCACGGGAGCCGGTGACACCTATGCCGCCGGATTCCTCTATGCGCACGCCCTGGGCATGCCCCTCGACGTCTGCGGCGAGGTCGGTTCCATCATCGCCGCCAAGGTCGTCGAGGTCATCGGGACAAAGATCGACATCCCGCGATGGAGGGACGCAAAAAAAGAGATACGCGAACTCATCGCCGCCAACGGCGGCCAAACCGAGACGATGTAAACCATGTTCATCACCGACTTCCTCAGGAACCGAGCGCTGAAGAAACACGGCAGCCAGGTCCGCACGAACATAACCCCCCTTAAGGACATCCACACGGCGGTGACCTTCATCGACGTGGAGGACACCTCGTTCGACGCATGCAAGAAGGACATCATGGCCTTCTATCGCGAGAACGGCATCAAGGGAGAGATATTCTATTTCGACTTCAGGAAGATAGGCGGTGACGAGCGCCTCATCACCAGCATCACCAATACCGTTCTGAAGAAGGACCTGAACTTCTACGGCAAGCCCGCAAGGGAGAAACTCGACTTGATGCTTACGGCCAAGCCCGACCTGTTCATCTCCCTGATCAACAAGGACGACTACCCCATCCAATATATGGCCACCTGCTGCGAAGCGAAGTTCAAGATCGGCCGCAAACAGCTTCCGGGCAACATCTTCGACCTTGTCATCACGGACCAGGCCGCTCCCGACGGCACTTCAACGCCTGAGGATGAGATATTCAAGTCCGTCAAGGAACTTCTAGCCAAAGTCAAATAGGCAATGGGCTTCATCAAGGACATCATCATAGCCGTCAAAGGCTTTTTCATGGGCGCCGCCAATGTCGTACCCGGAGTTTCGGGCGGCACCATAGCTTTGATCTCCGGTATTTATGAAGAGCTCGTAGGGGCGCTCAATGCCGTCCTTAGTCCGGAACCCTGGAAGGCCCTGCTCAAGGGCCGGTTCAAGGATTTCTGGCAGGGAGTGCACGGGAGATTCCTCCTCTGGCTGGCCATCGGCGTTGTCCTGAGCATCTTCACGCTGGCGAAGCTCATCGAGCACGAGCTGAAATATCACCCGATCCTCGTCTGGGCCTTCTTCTTCGGGCTCATCCTTGCTTCGGCTTTCTATATGTTCAAGGACATAAAAGGATGGAAGATGCGGGACGTGCTTTTCGCTATCGGCGGCATCCTGCTCGGGCTAGCGGTTTGCACACTTTCCCCCACCACCACTCCCGACTCGATGTGGTTCATCTTCATCTGCGGAGCAATCGCCGTCTGTACCATGATACTCCCGGGAATCTCCGGTAGTTTCATACTGGTGATACTAGGGAAATACGACTATATCATGAGCGCCGTCAGCAACATGGACATCCCGGTGCTACTGGTATTCGCTTTCGGCTGCGCCGTGGGCATCCTCGCTTTCGCGAAATTCCTCAACTGGCTGCTTGCGCGCTGGGAGCGCCAGACGATGCTCGTGCTTCTAGGCTTCGTCCTCGGCTCGCTCATCAAGGTCTGGCCGTGGAACGACCTCGACTCGTGCGCCTACGCCCAGATGCTGCGCACGGACATGCTGCCCGCAGAACTTCTGGAGTCCGGCAGCAGCGCGGAAGCCTACAATATTCTTACTGGATTCGGTGAGACACTTGACCGTCAGGTTCCCGGCGCCATCCTCTGGTGCGCCATCGGTATCATTGTGATCGTCCTGATACAGGTCCTGGGCGGGAAGGAGAAAAAACTTTCGTGATTCCGTTGGGATTCGAACCCAAGACCCACAGCTTAGAAGGCTGTTGCTCTATCCAACTGAGCTACGGAACCGTCCGTCATTCCAGCATGTCGCTGAATGGATTGCAAATATAAGAATTTATCCCGAAACTGCCGGAAAGTGGCTTGTTTTATTTGAGAATTGTTATATTTGTAACGTTTTAAACGACTAACGGACTCAAAATCTCATAGTATGGATAGCTTGTTTTATGCCGTTCCGGCGGCATCTGTGATAGCCCTTGCCTTTGCATATGCCTTTTACAGGCAGATGATGAAGGAGGATGAAGGAACGCCTGCGATGCGCCGCATCGCGCAGTTCGTAAGAGAGGGAGCGATGGCCTATCTCAAACAGCAGTACAAAGTTGTGATCATCGTCTTTGCGATACTGGTGGTATTCTTCGCCATACTCGCCTACGGCTTCCACGTGCAGAATCCCTGGGTACCGTTCGCTTTCTTGACGGGAGGTTTCTTCTCGGGACTTGCCGGTTTCATCGGCATGAAGACCGCTACGTTCGCCTCCGGCCGTACGGCAAATGCCGCTCGGCGTTCGTTGAACTCAGGCCTGAAAGTGGCATTCCGCTCTGGCGCTGTCATGGGACTTACCGTAGTAGGCCTCGGCCTGTTGGACATAGCTATATGGTTCATCATACTTAATGCCTGCGTCAAGGACGCTTCGATGGCGCAGAAGCTTGTCGTCATCACGACGACGATGCTGACATTCGGCATGGGTGCGTCCACACAGGCGCTATTCGCGCGCGTGGGCGGCGGCATCTATACCAAGGCCGCCGACGTAGGCGCCGACATCGTCGGCAAGGTCGAATCCGACCTCCCGGAGGA
>CAMJHW010000111.1 GCA_946405645.1 uncultured Bacteroidales bacterium | reverse complement strand
CGGCACGGTCGTAAACGACCTTGCTCGGCCTCGCCACGGCGCCGGTCTCGAGGAAATAGATCCCGAGGCGGTCGCCGCCGGTGATGCAATGGCCGGTATCCACTCCGTACGAACGGAGGTCGCGGACGCAGCTGCGCGCTATATCATTGTCGGGAAGGCGGGTGACGAACCCGACATCCACTCCGTAATTGGCAAGTGAGACTGCCACGTTGGCTTCGCCGCCGCCGAAGGTAGCGTCGAACTGCCTGGCCTGCGAGAATCTCAGGTATCCGGGAGTCGAAAGCCTGAGCATTATTTCTCCGAAAGTGATGACCTTGGACATATCGATTGTGGTTTTCCGAGACAAATGTAACTATTTTTCCTTAAAATCCGTGCACGGGCACGGAATTTTTGTGGAAAAACACGAATTATTGCAGAAAAACGCTATATTTGTCATTGAGAAACACTGACAACCATGGACAAGAACGGGAAAATCACCATCATCGACGTGGCGCGTAAGGCCGGAGTCTCCAAAGGCACGGTGGACCGGGTCGTGCACAACCGCGGAGAAGTATCCAAGAAAAGCGCCGAAAAAGTCAAGAAGGCCATCGAGGAGCTCCGCTACCAGCCCAACCTCTACGCCTCGCTCCTCGCCTCCAAGAAGGCCCATGTGATAGCGTGCCTGCTCCCGACTTTCGGAAAAGGAGAGTACTGGGAGAAGCTCCACGCAGGTTTCCTGCACGGCGGGGAATCGGTGGCTTCCCTCAACGTGAGGACCAGAGTGTTCCAGTACGACCAGTACGATCCCGACTCATTCGCCAGGGCTGCGGACGAGATGCTGGATTCCGCCCCATCCGGCGTCATCCTGCCTCCCCTTTTCAAGAGCGACACGATGGAGCTCGCCGAAAGGCTCAAGGAGCAGGGCATCCCCTACGTTTACGTGGACACCAGGCTCGAGGATCCCGATTACTTCGCATACTACGGCATGCCCATGTACAAGAGCGGCCGCCTGTGCGCATTCCTCCTCACCGAACGGCTGTCCGCAGACGACGTGCGGGACATAGCCATCGTGCGCATCACCCGTGACAAAACACGGAGATCCGACCCAACCCTTGAGCGCCGTTCAGGTTTCCTGGACTTCATGGATGCCAACTTCCCCGAATGCAGGATCCATCAGGTATTCATCGACCCGAACGACCCCGAGGGCATCCCGGAGACCCTCGACGCCTTCGCGGCCGACAATCCCGGCATAAAACTGATAGTGATGTTCAATTCCCGCATCCACCTCATATCGGGATGGCTGGCGGCTAACCCTGCGGAAGGCCGCCGCGTCATCGGATTCGACGACCTCGAGAAGAACCTCGAGGCCGTGCGTTCCGACCTGGTGGACGTGCTCATCACTGAACATGTCGAGAACCAGTCATTCAATGCGGTGAACGTGCTGTCGGACTACATCCTGATGTACAAGCGTCCAGCCGTGCGCGACAATTACATGCACATGGACATCTTGACGAAGTATAATCTCGAGCATTATTGATCCCGCTCAGCGGACGTCGAACGACGCCGTGGCACGGATGGGCTCTCCCGCGGAGGACAAGCCCTCCACGACTACGCGGAAGCGTCCCTTGTAGGCAGGAAGGACGCAGTCCAGATCCAAGCTTTCCCCTTCTTTAGCATTCAACATAGGTTCCCATAGAACGGTTTGGCGATAGTCGGGATAGTCCTTGCCGACGCCCTTGCAGGTATAGGCCACAGGATACGCGGCTCCCTGGAAATCGATTATGCGGACATTGTCAGGGAAAGTTACCGATGGAAGGTTCTGCTTGTAAGTGACGAAGTTGGCCACTCCGTTGTAGCTTCGCGCCCCAATGAAATAGGTATATGGATAGATGTTGACCGTCTCCACGAGGAGGGGGTCGTAACGGTAGATGGTCTCATGGTCGAACACGGGCACTCCGTCCACCATCATAAGCGAAGCTCCGCGTGAGAAATACATGGTGCGCCAGGAATCCTGCAGGCGGACCTGCAGGTCGCGGCGCCCCTGCGCATCCCTGCGGGCGCGCAGTTCGGTGATGAACTCCAAGATGCACTCTTCCATCAGGGGAAGGCGAGTATAGTCGTCCAGAACATAGGTGATACCCTCGCCCCCGAAAAGGAGATTGTCCCTTACAGGAAGGTATTCGAAAAGGGTATCGGCGTCGAACATCTTCTCGATCTGCATGGCTATGCTGCGCTCCCGCAGCCTGTCAGCCATCGACGGCGCCATCCGGAGCTTCGGCACGTCGCCCGTCTCGACGTCCACGAACGGGCTCCGGATCTCCAGATGGGCTCCGGAAGTGCTTTCCAGACCCTCTATCTGGCACACGAGGTCCTTGTCACCATACAGATTGTTGGTGAAGAAGGTCACGGAACCGTCACGTTCAACCTGGCAGGAATACGTATCGGAACGGTCTCCCGGAACGGAAATGAATGCGAACTTCCCTTCAAGATCGGGCAATTCCGCAGGATCCACTCCGGCTACGTGACCGTACACGATTTCACCGTCATACTCCGGGATGCGGCGGTCAGTAAAATGCAGAGACGAGACATCGGCCCTGGTGACGAAAGAACGGATGTCGGAGGCCTCAGGAAGGTTGAATCCGTCGTCGTGATATACGGAGACGCTCAAGGTCGCGTCCCGGTCGAAGCCAGAAAGGCGCAGCGGCACGACGCCCCCCTCGGGGGCTCCCGCCGCGATGCGCAGGGCCGGGGCCGGCTCCGCCGGCGCGGCCGGCAGCGCATCCACTATCTCCACTCCGTCGGTGACTCGCTCCGCGGTGAAAGTATTGAACACAGACACCAGTTTCGAGCCGGCGAGATAGTCGAAGCCGTCTTCATTGACATTCTGCGCAGTATATGCGAACAGACGGTAATTGCCCGTCGGGGTATTGGCGGGAATCTCCACGAAACCCGCTCCGCGGCCGCCTTGAAGTGCGATCTTGGCAGTCTGGACCAGGCCGTCGGATGAACGCAGTTCCACGTAAGCTATGCTGCTGAATCCCGACAACCCTCCGGCGCCGGCATCCACGCAGAAAGCGGAACACCAGATACGGTCACCCGCCACATAGACGTCCCTGTCCGTAGATAGATAGGTACGCTCCACCAGATGGTCCGCACCGAAGATGCAGAATGATGCGACGAAAAGTATGATTGTCGATAATAGTATCTTCTTCATTACAGTATCCTCCCCGCTAATAATGTTCATTTGGCCAGTAGGCCGGACGGTTCTTGGTCCCTCCCTGGAGACGGCAGTCCACACAGCGTTTCGGAGCCCAATAGAAGATCGACCCTTCCCCTTTGCTGACCGGAAGATACTGCTTGTTCACATAATACCTTCTCCATTCCGCCGGAGGAAGGTCTATCATCCAGTCCTCTTCGGGAATATAAGGATTCCTTACATAATATCCCGTGATCTCGTTATCCACGAAAATGCGTTTCTGCGCAATCATCGAGACATTGACATATCCTATGACCGTCTCATCCGGATCGGCGAGGTTGTAGATGTTGCCCCGCATCTCGCTCGGAATGGGCGCGAACAAGTCGCCAAGGTTCTCGGAGTTCGTCCTGACATTCTTCCAGTAATCGTAGCAGTCTTCAGTCATGGATTCGACCTTGACGTTCATAGAATAGAGCGAGGACATCCTCTGGCTCTGTGCGGGAACGCGATAGAAGTTCTTCTCCTGTACCTTGTCGGAATCAAGGTCCCTGGTGGTGGTGAAATAAAGTCCCGTGGACTGCTGGCTCATCCAGCAATAATGGGTCCCTTCCCCCCGGAAGAACTCCTCCATATGACCGGAATCTTCCGGGTCCTCCAGATCGACCACATACTTGTGGGTGGCTTCATACAGTGACGCGTACTCCCAATCCTCATCGAAATACCAGCGGAAATACTTCTCCCCGTCATCACTGTGCAGAGTGATATTGAAGCGCACCCGCCCAGTCATATTGTCAAGCTCGTGGGTGATGTCATCCACGACGCAGGGTTTCCTGACCTCAGCCCACTCCGATGCATACTCCCTGCCGTCTTCAAGAACTACATGGAGTCGGTATCGGTCGTCAGGGTCGGCCGTAGCGAGATCGACCTGATATTCGTTGGCCGACAAGGGGTGGCCGTCGAAAACACGGCCTGCTTCCGACTCGACCCGCACTGTCGCCGTAACCCGCTTGTTGGAGATCTCCTCGTCAAGATAGAGCATATAACCCAGCCTGAAGTTGCACTGGCTTTCACCTATGAGGATGTCACCCTCGACGACGAGGTTACGGCCGGACGATTTGTCAACCTCGGGCTCATAGGGATAGACGCACGATGCCGCAAGCGCCGCGACCATCCATATAATAAGATATGTGAGGGACTTTTTCATCAGAACTTGAGATTGAGGTTGATATATGGGACGGGGACCGCAAATACGGATATCATATGGCCGGATACCTTGGAACCGCCCGCAGTGTTGTAGTACACGGAATAGGCATTCTTGCGGCCGGTTACATTGTAAACGCCGAAGGTGACGGACATATGCGTCAGTTGCCGCAGATAATGGCTCGGCTCGATGTTCATGGCCAGGTCCATCCTGAAGTAGTCGGGAATGCGGTATCCGTTGCGTTCGGAATAGGCCAGGCGCGTACCTCCTCCATAGATGTACTTGCCGACCGGTATCGTGACAGGACGGCCGGTGGAGTAGTCGACGTTCACCGACAGGCTGTAGCGGTGGGTGAACTTGTAGTTGCCGACGAGCTTGAAGTCGTGGGGCTTGTCATGCGGCGCGGGGTACCAGGCTCCGCTATTGATGGTCTGCACTCCCCTGTCCTCCATTTCCTGCAGGAAGGTTCGGGAATAAGTATAGGACATCCATCCGTTAAGTTTGCCGATGGATTTCTTTGCCATGAACTCGATTCCATAGGCCTTTCCCCTTGTCTCCACAAGGTCGTCCGGAAGGTTCGCGTTCATGATCAGGGTAGCGCCGGACTTGTAGTCCAGATAGTGGAGCATCCTCTTGTAATAAGACTCCAGCGAGAGATCGATCTGTCCGTCGGAGATGGTCCAATACAGGCCTCCGGCCGCCTGCCAGCCGGTCTGCGGCCGGATGCGGTCGGAGCTCAGCGTCCAGGCGTCCATCGGAGAGATGGACGAGGAGTTGGACAGCAGATGGATGTACTGCCTCATAGAGTTGAATCC
>CAMJHW010000110.1 GCA_946405645.1 uncultured Bacteroidales bacterium | reverse complement strand
AACAAAAAAACCCGCTGTCTCCAGCAGGTCTCTGGTACTGGGTAGGAGAATCGAACTCCTATTGCAAGATTGAGAATCTTGAGTACTAACCGTTATACGAACCCAGCATAGTGGTTTGGGAATGCAAAGATAGGCAAAAAAATCAATCCTCCAAATTTTTTCTACAAGCACTGTCAAAAAATCGTATATTTGCAAAACTCATTGCCAGAACCAATATAATATATGTCACTGATCAAATCCATCTCGGGCATCCGCGGAACAATCGGAGGCCCTGCGGGCGAAGGCCTGACCCCCATCGACATCGTTAAATTCACCTATGCATATTGCGCCAAGCTGCGTGAGCGCAGACCGCACCCGGACGGTTCCCGTTATAAGGTAGTGGTCGGAAAGGACGCCCGCATCAGCGGCGAAATGGTCGAGCAGCTCGTATGCGGCACCCTCGTCGCCTGCGGCGTGGACGTGGTCAAGGCCGGCTACGCCTCCACCCCGACCACCGAGATGGCGGTCGTCTTCGCGAAAGCCGACGGCGGCATCATCATCACCGCCTCGCACAATCCCCGCCAGTGGAATGCCCTCAAGCTCCTCAACGAGAACGGAGAATTCCTGAACGCTGCCGAAGGGCAGGCCGTCCTCGACTGCGCCGAGAGCGGCGAATTCGACTTCGCCCCCGTTGACGAGCTGGGAACGATTACCGAACACGACTTCACCGAAGAGCATGTTCAAGCCGTCATCGACCTCAAGGCGGTCGATGAGGAGACAGTCAAGAATGCAGGATTCAAGGTTGTCCTCGACCCGGTCAATTCCGTCGGCGCCATCATTATGCCGCGTCTGCTTGAAAAGATGGGCGTGGAGTGCATAATGATCAACGGCACTCCGAACGGCGATTTCGCCCATAATCCTGAGCCTCTGCCCAAGAATCTCGAGCAGCTCAGCGCAGCTGTCGTCAGCGAACACGCCGACTTGGGCATCTCCGTCGATCCGGACGTGGACCGTCTCGCCTTTGTCTGCGAGAACGGAGAGCCCTTCGTCGAAGAATACACGCTTGTCAGCGTGGCCGAGTATCTCTTTGCCAAGGCTGAAAAACTGGCAAAGATCCAGGGTATCTCCCTCGAAGAGGCGACGGCTCCCTACAAGCCGGTAGCCGTCTCCAACCTTTCCTCTTCCCGCGCGCTCCGCGATGTGGCCGAACAGCACGGAGGCAGCTATGTCGCCTCTGCCGTCGGCGAGGTCAACGTCACTACCAAGATGCACGAGGAGATGGCGCTGATCGGCGGCGAAGGCAATGGCGGCGTGATCTACCCGGCCAGCCATTACGGCAGGGACGCCATGGTCGGAGTCGGCCTGTTCCTCAGCAACCTCGCATACAGGAACATCAAGGTCTCCGAACTGAAGAAGACCTATCCTCCGTACTTCATCGCAAAGAACAAGATTTCCCTCTCCGACAAGGGTCTCATCGATAAGATACTCTCCAAGATGAAGGAAGTATTCAAGGACGAACGCATCAACGACATCGACGGAGTCAAGATAGACTTCGAAGCCGAGCGGCAGTGGGTGCACCTGCGCCGCTCAAATACCGAGCCCATCATCCGCATCTACGCCGAGGCTCCGACGCAGGAAGCCGCCGAGGCGCTGGCTTCGCGCGTCATCGCCATCGCCGAAGGCATCATCAAAGGATAGGAAATGTTTTCATTCAGGACCACGAGACTCGAGGACCAGCTCGACAAGGCCCTCATCGACGGCAAGGTAGCCTGCTTCTGTACGCAGAACTGCTGGAATACCGCCGCCGGACGGTATATGCCCGACATCTTCAAGGACCGCGGCAATCTCGTCAGGATCTTCAACCCTTCCGATGCCGAGTTGAGTCCCGATACGGAGCATATCCAGTTCTCTCGCGAGGACCTGGAAGGGCTCAATGCCATCGTGGTGGAGATCCAGGACGTCGGAGCGAGGTATTTCAACTATACCCGCGACGTCTTCCGCCTGATGACGATGCTCCTGGAGATGGAAAAGGACAGCGAAGAGGACTATCCCGACGTTCCGTCCCTCTATATCGTGGACCACGACAATCCCGCGGGAAGAGTCGTGGAAGGCACGATCCCGGTGGTCGACAACGAACCCTGGGTTCCTAAGATCGCTCACCGCCACGGCTTGACATTGGGAGAGCTTTGCCATCTGTACTACAACGAGATAGGTGCGCGGTTCCCGCTGCACATCATCTCCGCCAGGGCGACGGACATCAACCGGCTGTTGATGCCCTGGACCATAGCTCCCGCATCGGACATCCCCGGAATGTTCACCTGCTACATGTACAGCGGCGGCGGGCTCTGGAACGGTACCAACATCACTCCGGGCATCGGCACGGCGCGCCCGTACGAGTACATCGGCGCCCCGTTCATCGTGCCCGGCACGCTGGACTCCCCGCCGGTTCCGGAAGGCGCGATGCTCCGCCCCTGCACCTTCCGGCCCTCCGCGGGCCTCTACCGTAAGGAGAAATGTTTCGGCTACCAGATCATCCTGGAGCCCGGAATGGAATACCATTCCCTCCTCCACACCATCCAACTCATCCGCTACTTCAAGGACCGCTACTCCCAGTTCGCCTTGCGTGAAGACTTCTTCACCAAACTCGCCGACCCGGTCATCGCCGAGTACATCAAGGGCAGCATCACCTTCGACATCGTCCAGGAGCACGTCAAGCTCGAAGAGCAGAAATGGATCCGCAAGGCCAAGCGCTACATGCTCTACGGAGAACAACCGTATCGCATTAAGTAAATAATAGTTGGAAATTGTGAAATTTATTCCTACCTTTGCCGTCCGTTTGAACGAAAACTAATATTTTACGTAAAATGAAAAAAGGAATCCATCCCGAAACCTACCGTCTTGTAGCTTTCAAGGATATGTCCAACGAAGATGTGTTCATCACCCGCTCCTGCGTCAACACCAAGGAGACCATCGAGATCGAGGGTGTCGAATATCCTCTTGTGAAGGTCGAGATTTCCAACACTTCTCACCCCTTCTACACTGGCAAGGTCAAGATCGTTGACACCGCCGGTCGCGTGGATCAGTTCTACCAGAGATACAAGAGCAGGAAGAAATAATCATTTCTTTCATCAAGATAGGATCAATAAAGTCACGGCAAGGCCGTGGCTTTATTTTTTATATTTGTTATCTTTGTGAATACATACATCCGGAATAATCAAAATGACTCCATAATTATGAAAACCAAGGCAAAGATCATCACCATCAGCAGCATAGTGCTAGTCCTGGCGCTGGCTGCATTCATCTTCTTCAAGTTCTGCTTCGTATTCGGAGAGGGTGTGAAGGCGGGACAGCTCAACCAGCTGATGTACAAGGGATACGTGTTCAAGACCTACGAAGGCCGTCTCATCCAGTCCGGATTCAAGGGCCAGAAAGGCACCAACAGCATCCAGTCCAACGAGTTCAACTTCTCGGTGGTGGACAAGGCCATCGCGGACTCCCTGATGCGCTGCAGCGGAAAGAACGTCGAGCTTCACTACAAGGAATACCTCGGAGCCCTTCCCTGGAGAGGAATGGAGAAATATATCGTGGACGGCATCATCTCCGTCAGGGATGTCGACAACAGCACTACCGTCATACCTATAGCAACGGATCAGATATGAGAAAAAGCATTCTTGCATCCATAGCGGTCCTTTGCGCCCTGTCGTCAAGCGTCGGGGCGCAAACCGTCATAGACACGCACCCGGCCCGGAATACCGGAAAGGATCTGACCATGAAGGACGTTACCGTCTCGAGGACGGGATATGCCGCATCCTTCGCCGCACAGTGGAAGGATGCGGGCTCCTATCTCTTCCGCGACGCCGAGGGGACCAAGGTCTCGACGATAGCCGGAGAGGTCTCCGGCTACGAGCCCGCGGCGGACGAGGCCCGCAGGGCCATCCCCCGCGGGGCTTCCGACATCACCCCGAGCGGCAAGGGCGCCTATGCCTTCACCGAAGGCCACAGCCTCTATTGCATTACGCCGCAGGGCGCCCGTCTGACGGTTGCCGAAAGCGTAAGCGACCAGATCACGTTCGGGCAGAGCGTCAGTCGCAACGAATTCGGCATCGGCGAAGGCATCTACTGGTCCCCTTCGGGACGCAGGATAGCCTTCTACCGCAAGGACGAATCCCGCGTGACCGATTTTCCCATCCTGAACATAAAGACCCGTACGGGAGAGCTTGTCACCTTCAAATACCCGATGAACGGAATGGCTTCCGAGCACATCACTCTTGGAGTATATGACATAGAGAAAGGCACTACGGTGTACATGAAGGTCACGGATTTCGATGACGAGCGCTACCTGACCAACATCAGCTGGAGCCCGGACGACCGCTATGTTTTCATCCAGGTCCTCGACCGCCCGCAGCACCACATGCACCTCAACATGTACGACGCGAAGACCGGAGCGTTCGTCCGCAACCTGTTGAACGAGGAGAACGACGCCTGGGTGGAACCCTATGACCATCTTCATTTCCTTGAAGGCACATACCAGTTCCTCTACGGCACCGACAACCGCGACGGTTACAAGAATCTCTATCTCTGCGACACGTTAGGCAATGTCCGCAGGCTGGTCGCGACCGATGCCGAAGTCACATACGTCGCCAACGACGGCCGATACGTTTATTACAACTCCGCGGAAGTCTCCCCCGTCGAGAGTCATCTTTTCCGCGTGGAAGTACGCCAGAACCGCAGGCAGGAGCTGCCCAAGGCCCGTATAGGGACTCCGCAGCGCCTGACTTCGGAGCGCGGCTGGCACAGCGTTTCCCTCTCGCCGGACTGCAAGCATTTCATCGACAGCTACAGCAGCTTCAACGTCCCGCGCGTGGTCGACCTGCGTTCATCTGACGGCAAGCTTGTACGCAATCTCTTCAAGGCCGACGACCCGCTGGAAGGCTATCGTACCGGAGAGGTCCGTCTCGGCACTGTCAAGAGCGCGGACGGCCTCTACGACAACTACTACCGTATGTTCCTCCCCGCGAATTTCGACCCGTCGAAGAAGTATCCCGTCATCCTATACGTCTATGGCGGCCCTCATTCACAGATGGTTACGGACACTTGGCTCGGTAGCGTCCGTATGTGGGAGATGCTGATGGCCGAGCGCGGATACATAGTCTATGTCCAGGACAACCGCGGCACGGAGCATCGCGGCGCGGCCTTCGAGAAGGCCATCAACCGCCAGTGCGGCCAGGCCGAGATGG
>CAMJHW010000109.1 GCA_946405645.1 uncultured Bacteroidales bacterium | reverse complement strand
GGGAATGCGATTGCAGAGTGCTGTAGACGGTCCAATTCCTGGACCGTCTATAGCATTTTGGGGCGTTTTTGCCTTAGACGGTCCATCTTTTGGACCGTCTAAAGCAGTTAGGATCAGGAATAGTTGGGGAGTGGTCAGTGTCTGGTTCAGAACAGGGTAGGAGGGGAAGATGGATAGGAAGAAGCGGAAGTAAAAGGGACGAGGAGGAAAGGTGGGAATGATGAAAATATCGAGAAGTGGAGAAATGGAGAAGGTGAGGGAAGTATAGGGGATAGTGAGGAGAAAAAAGCACAAAAAGGGTGGTTTTGTTCCTGAAATCGGATTCAGAAGATCAGGCGAGAATAGACTGTAATGGGAATGTGGAGGGGAATGAGGGATTGGGGCGAGTGGGAAGTGAGAGGGGAAGAAAACCGAGGATAGAGTAATCAGGCGGAAAGAAAAAAAGAGGGGGCGGGGGTGGATAATTGGGGAAGAATTGTTATATTTAGGACAAATTTCTAAAAACCTGATACAATGTTAGCTAAGATTGTTTACATCCTCGGTATCGTAGTCGCCATCTGGTGCGTCCTCGACATCTTCAAGAAACCCAAACTCGGCATCATCGGTAAGATCCTTCTTTCGATCGCCGTCCTGGCTTTCAGCTGGATCGGTTTCATCGTGTACTATTTCCTTCTCAGGGACAAGGTTTAACCTTCCCTTATTGTCAGAAAATTAGTGGCCTTGCAGGATACTGCAGGGCCATTTTTGTTATGGATTGGACGGGGGTTATTTGTTCCGGAGGGAATACTCGCAGCCGCAGTATTGCTGGTTGTAGAAGTTCATCTCTCGGATGATCTGGTTCCGGCGGTCCTGTAGTCCGCCTTTGCGCCAGTTCTGGCCCCACCAGGTGACGGTGACGGGAGGGAGGGCGGAGTTGACGGTGTCGCAGGCCCAGCGGCCGGCGGCATCGACCTGGGCCAGGTCTTTCCAGCGGGAGGACGCCAACGTCGTGGTCAGGACTGTGTATCCGTGATGTGACGCGTAGCGTGCGGCACGGAGAAGGCGGTACTTGAAGCAGGCGAGGCAGCGCGCGCCGCGCTCGGGCTCGTTCTCGAGCCCCAGCGCCGCGCAGCTGCGCCAGTCCGCGTGCTCGTAATCGTCATCGACGATTTCGAGCCCGAGCGACTGCGCGTAGCGCGTGCACTCGTCCTTGCGGTGCAGGTACTCCTCCAGGGGGAAGATATTGGAGTTGGAATAGAATATTGTCGGAGTGATGCCTTGCTGGAGCATGATTTCGATAATGGCAGAGGAGCACGGCGCGCAGCAGGTGTGCAGCAGCACACGCCGTGCGCCGCCCGGAACCTCCAGCACGAGCTTATGTTTCACTCCGGACACCTTGGACCGGTCGGCAGTTTCTCCGGCACTCATTCTATGGAACTCATATCTATCAGTCCGTTCATCAGCGCATATACGGTCAGGCCGGCCACGGACTTGATGCCGGTCTTGCGTGTGATGTTCTTGCGGTGGGAGATGACGGTATATACGGAGATGTTGTTCTGGTCGGCTATCTCCTTGTTGAGCAACCCCTTGGCCACACCCACGAGAATCTCTTTCTCCCTTTCTGACAAGGCTTCCCGCTCCTCTTCGGCCGCCTTGCGCTTACCGTATTTACCGTTGTTCTCGAGCATCTCCAACATGGGCTCGAGCGCTCCCTCCTCGACCGCCGTATGGCGGTCCAGGTCGTACTCGAGCGAACATATCAGATACAGTGTCTGCATCCTGACCGAAGAATCGCAACCTTCTGGCAACGAATTCATCACCAGACTCTTGAGGTCAGAGATCTTCTCGTTGATGCTGTTGTGGTCATCAGTGAAGGACTCTAGTGAAGCCTTCTTCCTCCCCCTTCCCTCAACCAGTATCCTGACATAGGGCATGACGTTCTCTTCCTCGAAACCGAAATGCCTGTTAAGCTCTTCCTCGTAATCGTCGTAGAACTTATGGAATACCTTCTTCTGCGCCTCGCTGCAAGGCGCCAACAGACTCTCGAGCAGATTGGACAGGGATTTGAGCGCAACGTTGAGATAGTACTCGTGCGAGCGGTGAAGATAATCTGCCAGATCCTCTATGCTTGCGTCCCTAAGCATTTTCTCCGTAGGTTTGAACTGCCTGTCGATATAGAAATGATAGAGAAGCAAGAACGTCGAAGGGTCTATCCCGTGCGAAGTGCAGACGTCCTCCACGGTCCTGTCTCCGAAATTGCCGCTGATGCCCAGGCGCTCCAAGAGCCCAAGGATCTGGAAATTGCGGTCCACAAGCTCCGACAGCCTGATGTTGGGATTGATCTCCGTCGTCATTGTAAACAGATTGTCTATCAAAGCAAAGATAGCATTTAAAAATGCTATTGAACCTTGAAGCATATAAAAATCCCCATAAATAGGGATGCCGCATAGTGAAAAATGCCGTAAATTTGCAAATCCAAAGCAAGCGATATGACATTGAAGGATTTGAAGGTCGGCGAATCGGCCGTGGTCAGAAATGTTGGAGGCGAAGGAGCCCTTCGCCAGCACTTCCTGGATATGGGCATCATTCCGGGTGCCGAGGTGCGTCTGGTAAAGATGGCTCCCATGGGCGACCCGATGGAGATAAAGATTCATGGCTATGCCTTGACGCTCAGGGTCTCGGAAGCTCTCAACATCGATGTCGACAAGGAGTACAGCCGTGAGCCGGAGCATCTCGGCCCGATCGACGAGGACTTTGGATACAATCTTTCCCTTCATGAGCATAATGCCCACCCGGGGCTCGGCGAAGGCGGACGTTTCCATTCCAAGGAAGACGAGCATCCCCTTCCAAAGGGAGAAATCCTTACATTTGCCCTTGCGGGCCAGCAGAACTGCGGCAAGACTACGCTCTTCAATCAACTGACCGGTTCCAACCAGCACGTGGGCAATTTCCCGGGCGTGACGGTCAGCCGCAAGGACGGTGTAATCAAAGGACATCCCGACACGCGTGTGACCGATCTCCCGGGCATCTATTCGCTTTCGACTTATACCGCCGAAGAGCTTGTGTCCAGGGATTTCATCCTCAATGAAAAACCCAAGGCGATTATCAATATTGTAGATGCCAACAATATCGAACGCAACCTCTATCTGACGATGCAGCTGATGGAACTGGATGTTCCCATGGTGCTCGCACTCAATATGATGGATGAGCTCAGGGGCAACGGCGGATCCGTCCGCGTCAACGAGATGGAGCGCTTGCTGGGCATCCCGGTCGTTCCGATTTCCGCTGCCAGCGGAGAGGGCGTTAACGAACTTGTCGAGCACGCCATCCACATCGCCAAGTATCAGGAGAAGCCCGGACGCCAGGACTTCTGCAGCAAGGATGACCATGGCGGTGCTGTGCACCGCTGTCTCCACAGCCTGATGCATCTGGTCGAGGACCATGCGCAGCGCGTAGGCCTGCCGGCGCGTTTCGCCGCCAGCCGACTTGTCGTCGGCGACGCGGCCGTCACCGCGCAGCTCGGCCTCGAGCGCAACGAGGAAGAGATGGTGGAGCATATCATCACCCAGATGGAAGAGGAGCGCGGCCTGGACCGCCATGCGGCCATGGCCGACATGCGCTTCTCGTTCATCAGCCGTCTCTGTTCGCAGACCGTATCCAAGCCACAGGAAAGCAAGGAATACCGTCGCAGTCTCAGGATAGACCGTATCCTGACCGGCAAATGGACGGCAATTCCCGCCTTTATCGTCATCATTGCCTTGATCTTCTGGCTGACGTTCGATGTCATCGGCCTCTGGCTGCAGGATTTGCTTGCGGCAGGAATAGAGGGTCTCGGAGCGGCAGTGGACGCCGCATTCATCCGCTGGGACGTCAGCGAACCCGTTCGTTCGCTGGTCGTAGACGGGATATTCGGGGGAGTAGGCTCCGTGCTTAGCTTCGTCCCCATTATCATAGTGCTGTTTTTTTTCCTGTCGATGCTTGAGGACAGCGGCTACATGGCGCGCATTGCGTTTGTCTCCGACAAACTCCTGCGCCGCCTCGGCCTCTCCGGCCGGAGTATCGTGCCGATGCTCATAGGTTTCGGATGCTCCGTTCCCGGAGTAATGGCCACCCGCACCCTTCCGTCCTCGCATGACAGGCGCCTTACCATCCTGCTCATCCCGTTCATGAGCTGCTCCGCCAAGATAGCCATCTATGGCTTCCTGGCGAGTGCTTTCTTCCCTGGGAGGGCAGGTGTGGTAATGGTATCGCTTTATCTCCTTGGAATAGTAGTGGGCATATTGACCGCATTGGTCTCCAAACTGTTCCATGGACAGAAGGATTCATCTCCCTTCGTCATGGAGTTGCCCGTGTACCGTATCCCGAGGGCGCGTAACGTCTGGCATTTGCTTTGGGACAAGACCAAGGACTTTATCCAGCGCGCATTCACCGTCATTTTCGTGGCTACGATCGTCATCTGGCTTCTCCAATCCTTCGACTTCAAGCTCAATTTCGTCGAAGACGGCAGCCATAGCATCCTCGCCTGGCTGGCGGGTCTGATCGCTCCGCTCTTCGCCCCGCTCGGGCTCGGCGACTGGCGTATCGTCACCGCCCTCATCACCGGCTTCCTTGCAAAGGAGAGCGTGGTCTCCACGATGGAGGTCCTTGGCGTGACCGCTGCCCTGACTGCGGCCACGGCGGTTCCCCTCCTCGTCTTTTGCCTTCTCTATACTCCCTGCGTCGCCGCCATCGCGTCCATACGCCGCGAGCTCGGCTCCAAATGGGCGTTTCTGGTCATCTTGTTCCAGTGCGTCATCGCATGGATTTTCGCTCTGGCCGCTTATCTGATTTTCGCATGAATGCAGCCACTATAATCGTCCTGGCCGTGGTAATCGCCCTTGTGGCCTTTGCGCTGTATACTGCGACGCGCAAAGGAGGAAGCAGCTGCTCCTGCGGCGACTGCTCCAAGAAGGAAGGCTGCCCGTACTGCGACGGAAAAGGCGGCAAGTGTGATTAGACGGGCTTGATGCGCTGCGAGAGGCGCGCGCACAGCCCGGGGAAGAATCTCTTGATATATACCATGACCAGTTCGCCCCTGCCGACGAGGACCTCGCGGCGGCCGTGGGCGATGGCGCGGACTATCTGCTTCGCAGCTTTGTCCGCGTCCAGTCCCCCGGCCTGGCCGGGGTCCATCTGCCCGTGCTGCTTTCCGCCCTTGTCAAGGGCGCGCAGCGAGATGTTGGTCCTGACCCTGCCGGG
>CAMJHW010000108.1 GCA_946405645.1 uncultured Bacteroidales bacterium | reverse complement strand
AGCACAAAACTTTTTACAACCATAATTTAACCAACCAAATCAACGCTTTTATGACAAGGCAATTTTTTGCAAGAATGGCCGCCGCTGTGATGATCGTCGCAGCGGGCCTCCTGGGAACGGTTGCGACCGCCCAGAACCGCGCCATCAGCGGAACGGTTGTCGACGAGAGCGGCGCTCCGGTGATCGGGGCGGCTGTTGTCGTGGTCGGCAACTCTTCCATCGGCGCAGTGACTGACGTGAACGGAGCTTTCCGTCTCAATGTCCCTGCGGGCGCTTCCATCAACGTCTCCTGCATCGGCTACTCCGACCAGACGGTCGCCGTCGGGAACCAGACCACCTTCCGCTTCGTCCTCGCGGAGAACACCGAATTCCTGGACGAGACGGTGGTCATCGGTTACGGTGTGCAGAAGAAGAGCGACCTCACCGGCGCCGTGGCTTCGGTCCGTGAGGAGTCCCTCAAGAACCTGTCCACCGTCGATGCGGCCCACGCCCTCCAGGGCAAGGCCGCCGGTGTGCACGTCCTCGCGAACGGTGCTCCGGGCAGCGGCGCTGACATCCGCGTCCGTGGTTACTCCTCCAATGGTGGCAACCTCTCCCCGCTGTACATCGTGGACGGCCTGCAGGTCTCCAGCATCCAGTACATCGAGCCTTCGATGATCGAGTCCATCGAGATCCTGAAGGATGCCGCCTCCGCCGCCATCTACGGCGCCGAGGCCGGTAACGGTGTCGTCCTCGTGACCACGAAGAGCGGTTCCGAAGGCACGGCTACCGTGAACTACACCGCCAAGGCCATCCTGCAGAACTACACCAAGCGTCCGGTGATGAACCGTGAGGACTTCCTCAAGTACATGCGGCTTGAAGTGGGTGACAACGACGTGGACGTGAACCTCCAGCGCTTCGACTACTCCCACCCTTATTATGAGAACGGTGTGATCGACCAGGACTGGATCTCCGGTTTCATGGAGCCGACCTGGAGCCAGCAGCACTCGCTGAGCTTCTCCGGCGGTAACAAGAACGGCCACTTCTTCACCGCGCTCAACTATGTCAACGACAACGGTGTCGTCAAGGGCGACAAGGACGTCTACAAGCGTCTGACCGCGCAGATCAACGCCGACTACAACCTCTTCAAGTGGTTGCAGGTGGGTACCAACACTTCCATCGAGAAGTGGTCCACGAAGAGCGTTTCCCAGCAGGGTTACACCTCCTCCTTCGAGCAGATGCTCCTGATGGACCCGCTGACCCCGGTCTACTGGACCGATCCCTCCGAGTTCTCGATCGACGTCAAGACGAAGTACGACCAGGTGATGGCCGGAGACAAGACCGTCCCTCCGTACCGCTTCCTCGGTGACGAGAAGGGCTGGTTCGCCAATACGAAGTACTCCGACATGGAAGGTACCGCGCTTGCCAAGCGCGACATGTCCGACGGCTCCAACGGCGGTTTCAACATCAACGGCACCCTCTTCGCGAACTTCATGCCGATCAAGGGCCTGACCGTCACTTCCCGTTTCGGTTACCGGATTTCGCAGAGCTCTTCCCACAGCTATACCGCCCCTTATTACATCGGCGGCCGTGGCTCCAACGACAGCTACAGCATTTCCGCGGGCGCGAACACGGGCTTCTACTATCAGTGGGAGAACTTCGCGAACTACATCTTCAACCTGGGCAAGCACAACTTCACGGTGATGGGCGGTATGTCCTACCGCGAGAGCAACAGCGACAACGTGAGCGCCAGCGCCAAGGCTACGCCCGTCGGTGACGATCCCAAGGAACTGCTTCCTTCCTACGAGGAGAACTTCCGTTACCTTTCCTATGTGCTGGACGACGCCCCCAAGGACATCAGCAACTCTCCGAGCAAGTCCGCGTCCCTCTCGTACTTCGGCCGTCTGATCTGGAACTTTGACAACCGTTACAGCTTCCAGGCCAACTTCCGCGCCGATGCGTTCGACTCCTCCAAGCTTCCCGCTTACAACCGCTGGGGCTACTTCCCGTCCTTCTCCGCGGGCTGGACGGTCAGCAACGAGCGCTTCTTCAAGGAGAACATCAACACCGACGTCTTCAATTTCCTGAAGCTCCGCGCTTCCTGGGGCCGCAACGGCAACATCTCCGTGCTGGGCGGCTATCCTTATGCGGCGACCATCAACAAGGGAACGTCCGCCTGGTATCAGTTCGACGTGGTGGACAACGGTGTCCAGTACGGCTCCGCTCCGAGCGGCCTTCCGAACACGAACCTGCGCTGGGAGAAGTCCGAGCAGTGGGACCTGGGTCTTGACGCCCGCCTGTTCAACAATCGCCTGACCTTCGGCGTGGACTACTTCAACAAGCAGACGAAGGACCTGCTGTTCTCCGTCTCCGTTCCGCCGGAGCTGGGTGTGAGCAGCACCATGGCCAACGGTGGTAACATCCTCAACACCGGTTTGGAATTCGAACTCGGCTGGAAGGACCAGATCGGCGATTTCGGCTATGCCGTGAACGCGAACTTCTCCTCCCTGCACAACGAAGTCGTCTCCCTCGCCGAGGGCGCCGCTCCGAGCTACCGCTCGGACGCTTCCTCCACGAACTACCAGATCCGTACCGCCTTCGAGCCCGGTTTCCCGGTGTGGTACCTGAACGGTTATATCTATGAAGGAATGGACGCCGAGGGCAATCCCCTGTACCGGAACAAGGCCGGCGAGGTCGTCGACCAGGTCAGCACCGATGACATGCAGTACATCGGACAGGGCACGCCCAAATTCACCTACGGCATCAACGTGAACCTGAACTGGAGAGGCTTCGACCTCGCCATCTTCGGCGCCGGCGCCGGCGGAAACTCCATCCTCCCGGTCCTCCACCGTACCGGTTTCAAGAACAACCTGAAGTGGTACCTGGACAACTCCAACACGCCGGAGAACCCGAACGGCAAGCTGCCGCATCCGAGCAAGGTCATCGGCAACTACATCTACTGGTCCTCCACGGCCAACCTGTTCAAGGGCGACTACTTCCGCATCAAGCAGCTGCAGCTGGGCTACACCCTGCCCGCCCGCATCACCCGCAAGGTCGCGATCTCGAACCTCCGCTTCTATGTGTCGCTCGACGACTTCTTCACCTTCACCAAGTATCCCGGCCTCGATCCTGAGACGGCTTCCACCAACAACACCTCCGGCGCCGGCCTCGACTGGGGTTCCTACCCGACGATGCAGAAGCTCATCCTTGGTGTCAACCTGACCTTCTAATATGATTTGCGAAATGAAAAAGATCATCATCCCCATACTGGCAGGTTTCGCCCTTCTGGCCGCTTCCTGCGAAAAGTACCTCGAGATCCCTCAGAAGGGTGTCGTCAGTACGATTGAATACTATGCGTCCGATGAAGATGCCCAGGCGGCCCTCGTGAACATGTACGGCCAGTACATCGAGAATGTGGGCGGTACCGAAGGCATCGACAACCCGGAGCAGGTCATCCTGAACTATGCCGCGGACGACATCCTCGCCGCCGGCAAGAACTTCGAAGACCACGAACCTTTCCGCTGGTTCGACGAATTCAAGTATGACGCGGCGAACGGTACGCTCAACTCCGCTTACCAGCGTTACTACTTCTCCATCTATCACGCCAACCTGGTGATCTCCAACTTCACGACGGAGAACAGGAACGGCGTCGAGCCCAAGTGGACGAGCCCCTTCACCGAGCAGTGCGTCGCCGAGGCGCGCGTGATGCGTGCGTACCTCCATATGATGGTCGCCCTCATCTGGAACCAGCCGCCGCTGATGGACCGCATCTACGAAGGCGACGAGTTCCCGGTGAACGACAAGACCCAGGAAGAGATCCTGCAGTGGGTCATCGACGAGTGCGAAAAGGCCCTTGCCTCCGGCAAGCTGCCCAAGCGCAACGGCCCCTCCGACAAGAACAACACCGCCCGCATGAACGTCGGCTTCGCCCGCTTCATCGCCGGCAAGGCGGCCATGTTCAAGAACGATCCGGCCACGGCCCGCAAGTACCTGGGCGACCTGATCGAGTCCAAGGACTACGAGCTGACTCCTACCGAAGACTACTGGACGAACTTCCATATGGTCGGCGACGGCAACTCCGAGAAGATCTTCGAGCCCAACCTCGTGGACAATCCCGCCATGTACGCCAGCCAGTGGGCGCGCTGGTCCTCTCCGCATATGCGTGACCGCTGGATGGTCGCCAATGTGTTCAACTGGCGTTCCAAGAGCCTCATCACCATTCCGGGCATCAGCAACACCGACGGCTGGGGCGGCGGCGCCGTCCAGGAAGACTTCGCCGAGAAGTTCGTCGCGCACGACGGCAATTCTGCCCGTCGCCGGGCCTGCTTCCTGACCGAGGAAGAGTTCCTCTGCGACCTGGAGTGGCCGAATTCCACTTATCCTGACAATAACGCTACGCGCGAGCAGCTGATGTCCGATCCGCTGCGCGGCCTGGCGGTGGGCGGTATGTTCAGCCACGGCAAGTACTTCCGCTGGAAGACGATGTCCTTCACGAAGCCCCCGAAGATTCTCACGGGCGGCAAGGAGTACCATCGTGACAACATCGCCGGTATGGGCGAGAACACCAACGAGTCCAACTTCTGGGTGGCCCGTTACGCCGAGGCGCTCCTTCTCTATGCGGAAGCCTGCATCGGCTCCTCCGACGAGGCCAAGGGTCTGAAGGCCCTGAACGACGTCCAGCGCCGTTCCGGTTCCGGCAAGATCTCCAGCTCGCTGACCTTCGACGCCGTGATGGAAGAGAAGCAGTACGAGATGTGGTTCGAGAACTGCCGTTTCCTGGATCTCGTCCGCTGGAGCAAGCAGGGCAAGGTGAACCTGGACCAGATCTACAACAAGAACTATGGCGGTATCCACAAGCACGTTCCTACCGTGCACGACGAGTTCTCCGAGCCCGGTATGCCCGGCTTCGAGAAGTACCACAAGTTCTATACGACGTATGAGGCTGCTCCCGGCAATACCGATTTCGTCGTCGGCAAGCACGAGTACCTCCCGTTCCCGCGTGACGTCAAGACTGCGAACCCGTACCTGAAGGACGTCCTCGGTTGGGAATACCTGAACGGTGCGGAGCCTGCAGAGGGCGAATAGCACACTGTCCATCCTTAATCCGGGCCGGGGTGATACCCGACCCGGGTTCCAAACACAACACACTGCACCCATGAAGAAGCTCTTTCTTTCAATGGTTGCCGCCCTGACTGTACTGAACGCAACCGCACAAGACAAGAATTTCCATATCTTCCTCTGCTTCGGGCAGTCGAACATGGAGGGCAACGCCCGCATCGAGCCGCAGGATTCCGTCGGAGTTTCCGACA
>CAMJHW010000107.1 GCA_946405645.1 uncultured Bacteroidales bacterium | reverse complement strand
AAGTTAAGATATGAAGAGTCTGTTATCCAGAATATGGTTCCCCGTTGCAGTGGCCGCCCTGGCCACCGTCAGCACCGTGGCGACGGATCCGGCAGTGAACACGGACATGCGTCTGTCCGGCATCTCCTTGCCGGTCGTTACCGAACGTCCGGACACCGTCATCTATCCCGTCGACGGGTACAAGCGGGGATGGACGGCGGAGGACTTCCGGATGGATGCCAATCCCCTGGAGATGGACGATTCGCTCTTTGCGGCCGCCGACAGCCTCGGCATCGCCGATTCGCTGGCCGTGGCGGACACCCTTCCGAAGCTCACGGCCAGGGACACCATCCCAGTGCCCGATTCGTTACGGCTGACCGACCCGTTCCGCTACAAATATTACGTCGCTCTGCTCGACCGACCGACATACATATTCGTCCGCGACTCCCTCATCGCCGCCGGAGACTCCCTTGACTGGCCGCGGCTCGATTCCCTTTATCTGGCTGATTCCCTGACTCGTGCCAAGCTCGAGTACGACAGGTGGTATGCCGGTCTGTCCAAGACGGAGAAGAAGCGGCTGAAGATGGAGGAGGTCACAAAGCAAAAACTGGCAAAGATGGACCGCGACAAGGCGCGCAAGGACAGCATCAAGGCATACAGGGACAGCATAGTGTCCAACACCCCGCGCATCCTTGAGACCTTCGCGTTTGCCGACTCACTGCAGTACAAGCGCATCCTTCGGTGGACTCACGAGCAGGAGTTCCACAAGGTCACTCCGGCCCCTGCAGACACTGACTTCAACTACCGCTTCTACGACTATCCCTTCCTGCGCAAGGACGTCAACGCCACCTGGCTCGGCGTGGCCGGTTCCCCAGTGCAGTACTATAACTGGTTCAACCGCAAGTCGCGCGACAAGGTCTCGTTCTACGAAGCCCTGGAGAGTTGGGGACACACCCCGTCCGACGTACAGATGTACAACACCAAGACCCCGTACACCGAACTCGGATATTTCGGCACCCTGCTTGCCGGCTCCGAAAGGGAATCGGACAACCTCCACTTGCTTACCTCGCAGAACATCACCCCCGAACTTAACTTCACGCTTGCGTACGACAGGTTCGGAGGCGGCGGCATACTCAACAACGAGACCACCACGAACAAGAACACCCAGGTGACGGTCAACTATCTCGGCAAGCGTTACATGGCTCACGCCGGATATCTCTACAACGGGGTGAGCAGGACTGAAAACGGCGGTATCATCGACTTGGGAGGCATCAGGGACACGACGGTCGATGCACGAGAGCTGAACGTATTCCTCGACGGGGCTTCCAGCAAGGTCAAGAAGAACACTCTATTCCTCGACCAGCAGTACAGGATCCCCTTCACGTTCCTTGTCCGTAACGACTCCATCCCTGACACCGACATCACGACCGCTTTCATCGGCCACAGCACCGAGTACTCGACATACAGGAGGCTGTACAAGGATGCCGTAAGCGCATCAACCCCCTATGCAGACGCTTTCTACAACAACGCGCACTACATCCATCCTTCCGTGACCGCCGACTCGATGAGGGTGGCCAGGTTCGAGAACAAGTTCTTCATCCGTCTCCAGCCTTGGGCCGAGGACGCCATCGTATCCAAGCTCAACGTCGGAGTCGGAGACCGTCTCCTCTCCTACTATTCATTCGATCCGACATTCACGCGTAAGCACAACAGTGTCGTCTGGAACTCCGCATACCTCTACGCGGGAGTCGAAGGCAGCCTCAGGAAATACATCCACTGGGACGCCAAGGGTGAGTACGTATTCCTAGGAAAGGAAATCAACGACGTAAGCATCGACGCCAACCTCGGGCTGAGCATATATCCTTTCCGCAGGGCACGTACCAGTCCCGTATCGCTCGACCTGCATTTCGACACGAGTCTCGACGAGCCGGAGTTCTACCACCAGCATACATATACCAACCACTTCAAGTGGGACAACGACTTCTCCAAGCAATCGGTCACCCGCCTGCAAGGCCGCATCTCCGTGCCCCGCTGGCACATAGACGCAGGAGTCGGCTACGCTTTGCTGGCCAACAACATCTACTACGACACCCTTGGGGTCATACGGCAGAACACCACTCCCATGAGCATCCTCTCCGCCGACCTTCACAAGGAGCTCGTACTCGGAATCCTCCACCTGGACCACCGCCTCCTGTTCCAGTTGTCGTCCAACCAGGACGTGATTCCGCTTCCCATGCTGGCGGCCAATCTCAGGTATTTCCTTCAGTTCAACATCTCCGGAGGGGCGATGATAATGCAGCTGGGAGCCAACGGTTTCTACAACACGGAATGGAATTCACCCGCTTGGAATCCCGCGCTTGGAGTATTCCACAACCAGACGAAGAACCGCTACACCAACGGACCCTATATCGACGCTTTCGTGAACATGCAGTGGAAGCGTGCCACCATCTTCATCAAGATGGAGAACGTCGGTATGGGATGGCCTATGAAGAAGTTCGACTACTTTTCAGCCGACCGCTACATTGTGACGCAGCGGGTGCTCAAGCTCGGTATCTACTGGCCGTTCTACACCCAGCCTTCCAAGAATATAGGCATGCCGTCCGGCGCTCCGGCCGCCGCAGGCGGGACCATAGGTCCGCCGGCCTCTTCGGCGCAGGGCGGCGGACGGTCGGCAAGGAGGAACGACTGACATGTCCGGACGCCCGGTTCACCCGCTTTTCATCATCCTGGCCGCAGCGGCGGTGGCGGCCTCGGTCCATATCGGTTCCAAGGGCCTGTCAAGGGATCTGTCCACTTCTTTCAAGGACAGGCCGTTACGGTGCGCCATCCAGCTCGAGCACCACGAAAGGCATCTTCCCGGCTTGACCGTAGGCTACAACTACGAGCTGCTCAAGCGATTCGCCTCGAGCATGGGGGACAGCCTCATCACCATCATAAACCCACGTCCCGGATCCTCCTGGACCGACTCCCTTCTGCTCGGCAAGGCGGACATAGTAGTCCTGCCTTATTCCGGAGCGCCCGACTCGGACAGCCTCTTGTATTCAAGACCGCTGGACAGCCTTACTGTCTGGGCCGTGCGGGCAGACTGCAAAGCCGGCCGGGAAGAGATCGACGAGTGGCTGGATGCATTCCATGATTCCGAAGGATATGAGGACATCCGTGACGGATTCCTGCTCCGGTACAGTCCATCCAGAAGGGCGGAATGGGGGCGCAGAGTGGACAGCATCTCCCCATACGACAGCCTAGTCATCGCTTCCGCGAAGACTCTGGGATGGGACTGGCGCCTGCTGTCAGCCGTCATCTTCCTGGAGTCGCAGTTCCATATCGAGTACCGTTCACGCAGGGGTGCGGAAGGTCTCATGCAGATGATGCCGTCCACCGCCGCCAAGATGGGCGTTACGGACCTTTTCGATCCTGAAAAGAGCCTCAAGGCCGGAACGGACTATCTTCAGTATATCCAGCGGATGTTCCGCAGCCGGGCTGCAGACAAGGACGAACTGTGCAAGTTCACCCTCGCCGCATACAATGCCGGAGAAGGGCGGATGATGGACTGCATCAACTACGCCAAGGCCGTGGGAGCCGATTCCGGCACCTGGGAAGGGATAGTCTCGGTCATACCCGAGATGCGTGACGAAAGCACCTTCAGGGCGGACAGCGTGTTGAAACTGGGGCCGTTCCAGGGCAACGAAACCATAGCCTACGTAGAGAAAGTACTCTCCCTCTATGAGGATTTCAAGAAGATAAAACCCTGACTATTGGGCACGCACGGTGGTGGCCGGATCCACCTTGGAGATGAATCTCACCGGAATCTGTAGAAGAAGCATAATGACCGCATAGGCTAAGAGGTCGGCCAGGAGTATCATCGGCAGATTGACCTTCAGCGGTACATAGGAGACGAAATAATTGTCGGGGTTGAGCTTCAGGACATGCGTCGCATTCTGTATGGCGCACAAGAGCAGGGCAAGGGCGTTGCCGATCAGCATTCCCTTCAGTACAAGATTGGACGATACCCGCAGGAAAACCGAAGAAATGGACTTGTCCGTCATTCCCAATGCCTTCAGTGTCCCTATCGTGGAGATGTTGCGGAAAAGAAGGATGAGCAGTCCGGAAATCATGTTGAACCCGGCGACGACCGTCATCAGCAACAGAACGGCCAACGCATTGAAATCGATGAGGTTCAGCCAGTCGAAAAGCTGGGGATACTTGTCCATTATGGAGGAAGCCACCAGCGCATCATCCTCATCTGAGGAATAAAGCAGCGCCATCGATCCGATCTCGTCGGTCTTGGCTTTCATAAGAGGAGCATCCCTGAAAGAATCGTCGAGTGTAACCTCCAGCGCGGACACCTCGTCTTCCTCCCATCCGTTCAGCCGGCGCATGTCATCCAGCGAAGCGAGTACGACCAGGTTGTCGTCCGCACGTACAGGGGAACGATACACGGAATAAACATGGAAACGGCGGGCCTTGACGCGCTCCCCGACGAAGTACGCCTGAAGGTCGTCGCCCTCACCTATCCCGAGGATCTCGGAAAGGCGGTCCGGAATGCTGATCCTCAGCCCCGAAAGCGAATCCTGCGTCGCAATACCCTTGAATATGACTCCGTGGATATTGTCTTCCTGTTTCACGATACCGGCGCGGTAAATGACAGGATCGACGGACTTCACCCCTTGAGAGGCTGTGATGGCCTCCAAAGAAGGCGGCCGGGAGGACACCGGGGACTCCTCCCCGATATAATTCATGTCCGCGGGCGTCAGCTGTATGTCGCCGCTGACGGAAGCGATGCCGCTGCGTATCTCCCGGCGGAAGCCGGAAGACACGGAGACGGCGATTATCATTACAAAGAAGGAGATTGCGATGGAGACCATCGCAATCTTCCCCTTGAAACGGAGTTTCTTCGCTATGAACGAAGGAGCGTTCATTACCAGATGTGGACGCGCTCGGACTCGGGACGGAACATAGGGTCGCCTTCCTTGATGCCGAAAGCATCGAAGAAGTATCCGAAGTTGCGCAGAGTGACGTTCACGCGGTTGTCGCCCAGTGAATGGACGTCGAGCTTGGTCAGGCGTGCGCGCTCCTCATCAGTGATGTTCTGAGCCCAGACGTGAGCGTAGCCCAGGAAGAAGCGCTGAGCGGCGGTGAAACCGTCGATCGGGGCGGGCTCCACGCCGCCGAGGGCGTTATGCAGGGCGGTCCAGGCAATGCTGACTCCGCCGTGGTCGGCGATATTCTCACCAAGCGTAAGCTCACCGTTGGCATTGACACCAGGAAGGATCTCGACGGCGCTGTACTGGTCGGCGAGCACCTTGGTCTTCTCGACGAAGGCGGCGCGGTCCTCTTCGGTCCACCAGTTGTTCA
>CAMJHW010000106.1 GCA_946405645.1 uncultured Bacteroidales bacterium | reverse complement strand
CATGACAAAGTAAGTGAAAGCTTCGGACAAATACAAATTTTTAGACAAAATATTCCTACCTTTGATTTTTGAATAGTATGTAACCTTACATGGAGCCCAAGACAAAAAACGGCGGGAGACTACTGAGAATGTTGCCTTCCAGGCTCAAAAGATATCTTTTCGAGTACCTCGACACAAGGGTCATCTTCCTGACGGACCTCCTTCTGTCGTTCCTCTCTTCCGTGCTTGTCCTTTTCCTTGTCTCCCTCTTCTCCAACAGCGAGCATTTCTATATGGGGCATTTTGCCCTCTGGTGGATGGGAGCTTCGCTCCTGGCCAGCCTCCTTGCCCTTTTCATCCTGAAGAACTACAAGGTTGTCATACGCTATGCGCAGCTCCGCGACTTGCTGGTCATTTTCAGGATTTCGCTGCTGAAAGTGGTTTTTATGCTTGTATTCCTGCTGGTTACAACCACTGTCAACCGTACCGTCCTCATTGCCCTGCTGGTCGATTTTCTTCTGACATCCGTACTCCTGATAGGAGTCCGGATAGCGATGATTTTCGTGTATGACGTTTACAAGCACCAGATCAAGGCCAGACAAAACTGTCTGCGCGTCCTCGTTTACGGTACTACGGACAAGTCCATAGCCATGCTGTCGAGGCTCAAGGACTCCCCTCACTATCAGGTAATCGGATTCCTGGTTCCTCATTCCCTGACAGCCGACTTCAGATTGGCGGATACGCCCGTATATGGCTACAACAGCAATAAGGCTTTGGCCGAGCTGTTAGACCGTTTCACGCTCGACTGCGTATTATTCGCTACGGAGTCGGAAGCAAAGCTTGAGAAGGACGACTTGATCCCGTTCTGCTCCAGCCACGGCATCAAGATACTGATCGCACCCGGCATCGACGAAGTGGTAGGGGGACGCATAATGAAGAGCAAGGTCCGAAGCATAAGGATCGAGGACTTGCTCGGACGGGAAGAAATCAAGATCAACATCGACGAAATAAAGAAGGAATGCAAGGGCAAGACCATCATGGTCACCGGAGCCGCCGGTTCCATCGGCAGCGAGCTCTGCCGTCAGCTCGCAGGTTTCGGAGTCAAGAGACTCATACTCTTTGACAATGCCGAGACTCCGATGCACAACTTCCGACTGGAGCTGGAAGGACGTTTCCCGGAACTGGACTTCAAGGCCGTGATCGGCGATGTGCGCCAGCTTGCGCGCCTTGACTACGTGTTCCGCAAGTTCCATCCTGAAATAGTATTCCACGCCGCGGCGTACAAGCATGTTCCTCTCATGGAGGAGAATCCTTGCGAGGCCGTGCTAGTCAACGTCCACGGCTCCCGTAACGTCGCGGACAAATGTGTCGAATACAATGTCGAAAAGATGGTGATGATTTCCACTGACAAGGCCGTGAACCCCACCAACGTCATGGGCTGTACCAAGCGTATAGCAGAGATCTACGTCCAGTCTCTCGGACTCGCCATGGAAGAGGGCAGGATACAGGGGAAGACCAAATTCGTAACCACCCGTTTCGGCAACGTCCTTGGATCCAACGGGTCTGTGATTCCCCGCTTCCGCGAACAGATAGAAAAAGGCGGTCCGGTGACGGTGACCGACCCCCGTATCACCCGTTTCTTCATGACTATCCCCGAGGCGTGCCGCCTGGTAATGGAGGCGGCGGTGATGCCTCTGAACAACCGCATCTTCGTCTTCGACATGGGTGAATCGGTCAAGATCGATGACCTCGCCCGCAAGATGATCTCCCTTGCTGGACTCAGAGTCGGCACCGACATAGAGATCGAATACACGGGCCTCAGGCCCGGAGAGAAACTCTACGAGGAGGTTCTCGCGAGCACCGAGAATACCGAACCCACCAATCATGAGCGCATCCGTATAGCGCGCGTGCGCGAATATGTCTATAATGATGCGCTGGAAACCGTCAACCGTCTTGAGGTCCTGTCCCGCGAAGTGGAGATCCCCGAGATGATACGGCTCATGAAAAAAACAGTTCCGGAGTTCATCAGCCAGAACTCAAGGTTCTGTGCCTACGACACTCCGGAACAGTCTCAATAATTCTTCCCTCTTTTACGGCTTAAGGAGCCGGAGGTCGTATATGCCTCCGACGGTTGCGCCGTTGTCGGCGCGGAACTTGACGCGGACAGTCTCCTTGCCCTCAAGCATAGATGCCGGAACGGGATACTCTACGCCCTTGAACTGCGACTGCATCCACTTCCCGGTGTTGTCCACCTGAAGAAGGAGTTCGTCGTCCACGAGGATATCGAAACGACGCGTAGCCCACTCGGCCGCGCCCCAGTATTTCGCATATATGGAAACACCTTCGGTGCATCCGTTCGTGGCAAGTTCATAGCTGAACCATCCTCCCGAGCGGGCGTCACGATAATGAACGTCGCGGGTGACTCCGGTATTGGAACGCTCGAACTTCAGCTGGTGGTCAGTCTCCGGCTGCTGCTCGCCCGGGGCTACCTTGTCGAGGGTGCGGGCCTCGAGGGCCAGCATTTCCTTTTCCTTGCGGGCAAGCGAATCGACATACTCCTTATATCCCTCATCGTTCAAGGCGAGCCAGTAGATCTGGTATCGCGAATCGTGAATACCGCTGAAAGGCTCCAGTTCGGCATCAATGGGATTCAGCATCCTGATACCTTCGAACCGGAAATGGAGGGGCTTCCCGGGTATAGGACGGATATGGTTGCCGATATGATCGACATTGTGGGACACAAGGATGGGAGCCTGGTCCACGGGAAGCTTGGTGCCGGCGGCGTACTGGCTCCAGCGGCCGTCGTCGGCCAAAAGGCCGGCCAGGTCTTCCGTTCCGGTACGCATACCCAAGAGAATGGGACCGTGCATAATGGCTATATAGTCCGGTACATTGGGCATATGCTCGACAGTGTTCGGCATAGGAAGGCCGACCTCGACGACATCACCCTTCTTCCATTTTCGGTCGATAAGCACATAAGTAGAAGGAATACCTGCAAAGGAAATGGGCTTGCCGTTAACGGAAACAGTCATCGTCCCGGGCTTAAGCCAACCCGGACATCGGACCAGGAGCCTGAACTTACCTTTGCCGGAAACGACAGTGAGTTTCGTCCCCTCCTGCGAAGGGAACTCCGTATCCTGACGGATGACGATTCCCTTGTCCTTCCAGTTCAGCTCGGATGCAACGAAGAGATTGACATACAGATCATTCCCGTCGTGAGTATAGATGAACTGTCCGTAGCGGGACTGATTCTCCATACCGGAACCAACACAGCACCACATGGCCTCGTTGGGCACCGAATAGACACGGTAGTGGCGCGGCCTGGCGGAAGTGAAGTACACATAGCCGCCATGGACGGGATGCTGGGTGGACAGGATATGGTTGAACATGGTTCGCTCGTAGAAGTCGGCATATTCAGCCTTGGGAGAAATCCTGAAGAGATCCTCCGTGAGCTTGAGCATATTGTAGGAGTTGCAAGTCTCCGGACCGTCGTCATCGTTGACGAAATCTATGCAGGCGGCAGCGCTCGGGAAATGCTCGCGGCGGCTGTTGCCGCCGAAAGCCAGCGAGCGGTTCTGCGAGACTGTCTGCCAGAAGAAGCGGCCGGCCTCGGCATAGTCCGCGCCTCCGCCAAGCTCGCCGATGCGGGTGAAACCGATCGCCTTCGGAACCTGTGTATTGGCGTGAAGATTGTCCAGACGGTCCTCGTCACGCGAAAGGGGCTCCATTATAAGCTTGTGTGAATAACGCTTTGCCGCCGTGAGATACTTGGGGTCTCCGGTGATGGCATAAGCATCGGCGAACATCTCGTTCATGCCTCCCTGCTCATTGCGCATCATCTCCTCCATCTGAGAGTCGGAAAGACCCGCAGTGAGGTTGATACCCCAGTCGCAGAATCCGAGGAACAGAGCCTTGGCCTTTTCGTTGCCGCAATAGAGCCAGGCGTCGCGCAGTCCTGCATACATCTTATGTATGTTGTAGAACGGAGCCCAGGCGGAAGAATATTGCTTGAAGTCCCCCTTCATGAAAGCGGACCACATGGAGTCGCTCTGGGGCACGCCCCCGATATAGCCGACACCCCACGAAGGATGGTTGACGGCATTGGCTGCTGCTACCTCCGCAAGTTCGTCGATCATGTAGTCCATCCTGCGCTTGCACTCGGGATTGCCGGTCATCTGCCAGTTCATGGCCATGGCAGTCAGGTAATGACCTGCCACATGGCCGTCGAGGCCTGCCCAGTTGGGATAGTACTCCGCCTTTTTCGGCAGACCGGCCTCAGCCCTGAACGGGGCAAGGAGTCGGTCTACGTCGTACTGGAGAAGCACTTCCAGGTTCAGGTCCCGGGCATGCTTGAACGGGCCGTCGAGAAGTTTCACGTCCCCTATCGGGAACTCATTGTCATAAAGACGGTCCTGGGCAGCCGCCGTGAAGCAGGCCCCCAGGACTATCAATAAAATAAGTTTAAGTTTCCTTTCCATCAAAGAAGCTATTTGAAGAGCATGCGGGCGAAAGCAGCCACGGACTTGCGCCAAGGCTGCCACTCGTGATCACCGGGGAAGGACTGGAACTCCACCTTGACACCAGCATCGCGCATTTTCTGAACGATGGCGCGGGTGTACTCGATGCGGGGATCCTGCTCTCCGCAGGAGATGAAGAAGCAGTCGAGTCCGGAATTGAATTTGTCCGGAGCCGACAGCATACCGGGGATGTTGGCCTCAAGGTCGAAATTCGAGGAACCGTTGATACCACCGAACACACCCGTGGAGAAGATACCGACATTGGAGAAGATACCGGGCTCGCGCAGTCCGATGAAGAACGACTGGCCGCCGCCCATGGACAATCCGCACATGGCGCGGTGCTTTGCATCGGCCTTGACACGGAAAGTGGACTCAATGAACGGGATGATGCTGCCGAGCAGCTCTTCGCGGTAGGGCTGCATACCCTCCCAACTGTAAGTACCCGAACCGGCAGGCATTCCGGCCTTGCGGGGAACGTTGGAATTGACACTGACGACAATCATCGGAACGGCCTCGCCGCGGGCGATGAGATTGTCAAGTATGGTCGCCGTACGGCCCTGCTGCATCCAGCCGCGATGGTCTTCGCCACCGCCATGGTGGATGTACATTACGGGGTACTTCTTCTTTCCTTTCTCATAATCTGCCGGAGTATAGACGAACACCGGCCTCCAGGATTCGGTATATTTGGACCAGTAGGTCAACTCCCTGACCTGTCCGTGAGGGACATCCTGAGTCTCGAAGAGTTCCATTCCCGGCTCGGGGATGTCGATGGCGCTGGCCATACGGCTGGTGCCATAGTAAGACTCGCTGGCCGGATCGGCAGTGGACACGCCGTCGAC
>CAMJHW010000105.1 GCA_946405645.1 uncultured Bacteroidales bacterium | reverse complement strand
GCGTGCCGGCCGCATCGCCTTCAAGAAGAAGTAGGATGCACGAACTGGGGATAGTATTCTACATCATCCGCGACGTCAAGGAAGCCGCGGAGGCCAATCATGTCGGACATGTTTCGGCCGTGGTGATGAATATCGGCGAGGTGTCCACCGTCGTCCCCGAATATTTGACCGACTGTTGGAGATGGGCTGCCGACAAGGAAGAACTGTTGAAAGGGAGCGAGCTCCGGATCAACATCATTCCGGCAGTGACGCATTGCGACGGCTGCGGATGCGAGTACGGAACGGTCCGGCACGGAAGGACCTGTCCGGAATGCGGCAGCGGGAACACCTGGCTCCTTCGTGGAAATGAAGTGGAAATTAAGGAAATAGAAGTACCGAACAATTAAAGTCCAATCAGAATATGTGCTGTTTTTTAGTCCCTTTGGCACAGGCGGTCGCGACCAGCGCCTGCCGCAGGAATATTGAAAGGTCAGGCAGCGGCCTGGACGGCAATCCCTTCAGGCGTCATCTCCCGGCTTTGGAGAAGATGCTCTGGGGCGGATCCGTCATGCTCATTGTCGATCACATTATCAATGGCGAACTTACATGGCGCTTCCCCTTCTTCACCGCCCTCGACCAGGTCGGCGGAGGAGCCGTGATGCTCCGTGAACTCCTTACCGTAGGACTGCCGATGTCCTTGGTCCTTACGGCCGTCTGGGCCGTTTATGCCCTGGTCAAGGAGCGCCGCCACAAAACCGCTATCCTATAATAATCATAACAACTAAAACCAACTGTAATGTTTTTCCAAGTCTATGGCGAACATGCTTTCGCCCAGTGGGGGATGCTGCTGGTCGTTCTTCTCGGCCTTATCCTCCTGAATGAATTCGCCCGCCGGACCAAGGCCGGCGGTATCATCACCTTTCTGGCCATCCCGCTGGCCCTCACCGTTTATTTCCTTGCCATCTGGATCGGTGTCAGGACAGGCAAACAATGGGCCCTTGAAAACCAGACCCATGTCTATATGCAGGGATGGTTCCACTATGCCAAGCTGTACGCCGCTACGGCGGGCTGTATCGGCTTCATGATGATCAAGTACAAATGGGGCATCGGCGCCAAGCACTGGTTCAAGCCTTTCCCGTTCATCATCGTGGCCATCAACATCCTCATCGCCTGCGTCTCCGACTTCGAGTCCGCGGTAATGGGATGGAACAAATGGTGGCTCACTTCCGAAGGCGTATGGCAGTATGGAGGCTGGCACAACGTGATGAACGGAGTGGCCGGTATCCTCAACATCTTCTGTATGACCGCGTGGTGGAACGTCTATGCCTCCAAGGACAAGAAGGATATGATCTGGGCCGACATGACCTGGGTGTACATCGTCATCTACGACATCTGGAACTTCGCATACACCTACAACTGCCTGCCTACGCACAGCTGGTACTGCGGTATCGCCCTGCTTCTCGCCCCGACCGTAGCGGCCCTCTGCTGGAACCGCGGCGGCTGGATCCAGAACCGCGCCAACACCCTCGCCATCTGGTGCATGTTCGCCCAGGTGTTCCCGCTCTTCCAGGAGACCTTCAAGGACGGCCGCCAGTGGTTCAACTGGGCTACGCTTCCCGTCCTTTATCCCGAAGGCGTCGGTACCATCGAGAAGCTTTATGCCGCAGGCGGTCAGGCCGCCGTCGACGGCATCGTGGGTACGACCGTGGATCCGTCGATGGTAGCTGCCAATCCTTCGATGATGGTATTCATCAGCGCCCTTGCGCTGATCACCAACATCATCGCACTCGGATACATCATCTATGTGTCGAAGAAGCGCCACATCAACCCTTACAAGGAGGATGTGTTCGTGAATCAGAAGTACTACAAGGACGCTATGGCCCGCGCAGACGTGGCTTAGAAAGTCTTGTGGATCACAGTCGGATCCATCTGGTCCAGACTCTTTACACCGGTGGCGGCCATTACTCCTGCGAGTTCGGCCGTCATCGCTTTTATACGCTTTGCGACGGCGTCGACACCCTGTTGTACGAGCGGCATCAGATGACGGCCAACGGAGACGGCGTCGACGCCCAGTGCAAGGCACTTGTAGGCGTCCATTCCGCTGACGACTCCGCAGTCCAGGAAGATCTTCATCTTCCCTCCTACCGCATCAAGGATAGGCTCCAGGGCCATGAGCGGAGGTATGGAATACTTGACTCGTCCGCCGTGATGGGAAAGGACGATGCCTGATACTCCGGCGTCGAGGCATTTGCGCGCGTCGCTGACGCTGAGCACGCCCTTGACGATGAACGGGACGCTTGACGCCTTGACGAACGACTTGAGGTCCTCGAAGGTCTCGTTCTTCATGGGAACACCCATCACCACGTCGTATCCTCCGGTAGAGTTGAACGAATGGTCGATGTCCATACCGATGGCGAAGCAACCGGCGCCGATCGCGTGCTTGATCCTCCTGAACACCTCGGCGTTGTCCCTGTGCGGCTTGATGACCTTGATGGTCCTGGCCCCTGTGGCGAGCACCTCTTCAAGCTCCTTGTCCTCGCCCATGCCCATCCAGTGGACAGCGTTGCAATCCTTTGCGGCCTGCGCATAGATGGCCATTCCGTTAGCGGGATTGTGTAGGTGCGAGAGGGCGGCGGTCATGATCGGAGTGTCGAAGGTCTCGCCGAACAGTTCGAACTTCGTCGAAGGAATGTCCGAATCGAGATACCGTGTCTCAAGCATCAGCGAATCGAAATAGTAGCGGGTGAAGGAGTCCGGATCTCCGGGCCTCCAGGCGGGAATGTAGTTTTGTGCCGCGCCGCCTTGCTGCTGCGCCGCAGCAGCGGGCGCTTCAGCGGTTCTGGCGGAGGCGATTGAAGGGACCGACATTGCGGCTACTGAAGCCGTGGATACTTTGACAAACGATCTTCTGGACATCTGTTTCTCTTTCATAGTACGGTTATTGATTAATTTCTGCGTCTTTGCCAGGGCCTGTTGAAAGGAATCTCCTGCGCTTCGGAGGGACGTGCCACCGGGCTTTCGTTTCCGAACAGGTATGAGGGTTCGAACCCTCCGCAGTCGATGACTATCTTCTCGAACACTGTCCCGGGCTCTATCGGCCTGATGGTGAGCGTATGCTCGCCGGCCGCTCCGGCGATGTCGAAGCTTTCGACGGCGTCCACCACTCTCGTGGCGACGGTGGGGTAGTAAACCGAATAGATATTCTCGGGCTCTTCGTTGAGGCGGCCGTTGAAGTTGATTTCCTTAGCCGGTCCGCCGTCGATGCTGGCGGCGAAGCGATGGCCTTCGCGGCGCGCGAAGGCGAGGGTGGCGTTGAGAACGAAGTGGACCTTGACGCTCTTGACGTCGGAAGTGAGCTTGAACCTGTAACTGATCTCCGCTCCGTCAGTAGCCTTGCTGTAAGGCTGCAGGGAGATGCCGCTGAGCGTGCGTCCCATATATGGGATGACCGTCCACTTGGCCTCCGCCGCGTCTTTCGACGCGTAGAAATGCTCCGCCTCCATGGTAACGGTACCGTTCTTCTCGGTGAACTCGTAGAGCCCCGGCTTGACCTCCCCTTCGAAGCGGCCGACGGCCGGCTGGGTGTCAGCCGGGAAGTTGTCGTTCCAGCTGGTGTAGCCTATATGCTTCTGGGTCATCATTCCGTTCCACTTGCCTCCGGCAATGTCGGTATTGTATGCGGCGTTGAGCATAGCGTCGCGCTTGAAGTCCCTTTCGCAGCGGTCGGCCCATTCGTTGGCGGCGGGATTGCCTTCGGTGAGGAGCTTGTGGTTCATCGCCTGGGAGTAGTACATGTCATATACATTGGCCAGCGCCTGCGTGGGGAACAGGATGATCTGCTGGTACACGTCGCGGTACTTCGGGTTCAAGGCCATATACTGGCGCAAGGCCTCCGCCTCGAGGCGGGCCCATTCGTCGGCGACTTGCTTCCACTCGCCCGACTCAAGATTGTATGTGTTCTTGTCGAGCATTTCGGCCGTGATGCGGCCGCTGTACTTGCAGAGGAGGTTCAGTATGCGCGTCGCTTCCGCGGCCTGGTCCGCGCCGAACTGCTGCTCGCAGAACCCGTAGGTGTGCTCGAGCAGCGTGGACGCGGAGTACTTGAACGGGCTCCAGGCCATATCCAGGAACAGGGAGATGGGATACTCCATCGGCTTGAGATCGCCGACGTTGAGGACCCATATCTTGTCCACGCCGTAGTCGTAGGTCAGCTGCATCTGCTCCCAAAGGTGCTGCACCGGGGTAACGTTGAGCCATTTGGAGTTGCGGGGGGCGCCGACGTAATCGACGTGGTAGTACATACCCCATCCGCCCTTGTGCAGGCGTTCCTCGGCATTGGGGAGCTTGCGGACGTCGCCCCAGTTGTCGTCCGAAATGAGGATGATGACATCGTCCGGGACGCGGAGTCCCTTCTCGTAGTAGAGCTGGACTTCCTTGTAGAGCGCCCAGACCTGCGGACGCTGCTCGGCGGGCTTGCCCGTTACCTTCCTGATGATCTGGCGCTGGTCCCTGAAGAGGCCTTCCATCATCTTGATGTTCTGCTCGTCGGAGCCGGCAAGGGCCGCATCGCCGTCGCCGCGCATTCCGATGGTGATGAGGTCTTCATTGTCCTTCGACCGCTCGATTCCTTCGCGAAAGAAGCGCTGGAGCTCCTTCTTGTTCTTGGTGTAGTCCCAGACTCCGCCGTATGCCTTGGGGTTGCGGGCCCACTCCTGATGGTTGCGGGCCATCGGCTCGTGATGCGAAGTGCCCATCACGATGCCCATGTCATCCGCAGTCTTGGAGTTGAGAGGATCGTCGGCATAGAATGCCCAGCCCCACATCGCCGGCCACATGAAGTTGCCGCGCAGGCGGAGGATGAGTTCGAAGACGTCGGCGTAGAACTCATGCCCGCCGAAATCCGTTCCGTAGTAGTTCTTTACCCAGCTGGTCAGGCAAGGCGCCTCGTCGTTGAGGAATATGCCGCGGTACTTGACCGCCGGCTCTCCGGCGGTGTAAACGCCGGGCTCGATGGACACATTGTCGTGATGCTCGATGGGAGTGTCCGCCCAGAAATACCACGGCGACACGCCCATCTGCTCGCTGAGCTCGTAGATGCCGTAAACCGTCCCGCGGCGGTCGCTTCCGGCGATGACCAGGGCCTCATCGACACCTTCGACCGGGTTCTTGACCACGGTCATTATGTATTTCTCGTTTTTGCCCTGAAGTTCGCCGCGGTCGATCTTCCCGCTGTCGAGGATCTGCGAAATGTATTTTGTACCTATGGTTCCGACAATGATCATCCTGCCGGACTTGGGTTCGTAAAGGACAGGCGCCTCGGTGCCGCATACTGCCTTGAAGTCTTTTTGGAGCGCTTTCAGCGC
>CAMJHW010000104.1 GCA_946405645.1 uncultured Bacteroidales bacterium | reverse complement strand
TCCTCCCTGGTAAGGACTATGAGTTCGGTACCAGCAAGAGCGGTGACATGACCGTCGACTTCGGAAGCGACGAACGCCCGAGGGCCTAGTCGGTCCCGTGATATTCGAGTCTGTTGCAATGTGAGCAGGAAGGGACGAAGAATAGCACGTCGTCCGTGCAAGTGAGCACGTACTCGTCGCGCTCAAGGTCCGCTCGGATGGCCAGAGGAGCCTCCGTCAGTTCGAACAATTCCTCTCCCTGCGAATAAGTGAGCGTGCGCTCCGACCAGACGTTTCCCCTTTGGGAAACGAACATGGCCGGAGCGCCGCTTTCTTCAAATGTGCCGACTACCGCAACGCTGCCGGCACCTGCAGCGATCCCTACGAAACGTACCGGGGCATAATAGCCGCGGTACGTTTCGTTGAAATCGATGACGGTCCAGGACTCTCCGTCCCTGGACCAGAAGATTTCGCCCTTGTCGGTAAGCCCGAAAGTGGCGTATTCATTTGTCGCCGTTCCAATGATTTCCCCTTTCACCTCCGGAGCGGAGGCAAAAGGAGAAAGCATCAGAAGCAATATGGAAATAAGGTTAAGCACTATTTGATATGGAACCAGTCGAAGCTGGCGGTCATGGGAACGGTCTGCTGAGGCTGTGCCTGAGGAGCGCCGTAGCCTCCGCGTCCGGTCATTGCGGGACGTATGCCGTCGCATGCGATCACGCCGGCGCAGATATCCTTGAGGAGGATGTCGGCCTGGCCGACCTGGGTGAACTTCTTACCGTCGGCGGAGTAGTATGCGGTATATCTGCTGCCCTTCTTGACGAGGCGGAGCCAGATGGTGTTGTCCTTGACCTGTACGTTGGCAAGGCTGACATTGACCGTGGTCTTGTTGTTGCCGTTGTCCTCGGCGACGAGCTGGACACTGCCGGGCATGACCTGTCCGGGCTGGACCTGAGGCATTCCGCGGCCGAATACGGGAGCGCCGTAAACGAGCTTCACGAAGTTGTCGTCATCCTCGTATGCTACCAGACCCGCGTTCTGCGCAGGGTTGGAAGGCACTGCGGAAGTGATGAGCTTGGTCTCGGCAGTCCAGTCGCCGTTGGCGCTCTGGAGTACGATGTTCGAAGCATTATTGTTCGCCAGGGTGATGTCTCCGGCGCCGGTGGTGATCTTCAGGGCTCCGCCGTCGACAGTGCATGCGGAAGTGTTGGGACGTACGACGGTCCACTGCTTGCCGAGGGCCTTGAACTCGTCGGAGACCGGCTTGGTGGCGAAGTTGACCGCATATTCGGCCTTGTCGCCGGTGACGTTGTCGATGACGCTGACAAGGGCGGTTCCGGGAACGGCCTTGGCCTGCTTGACGACTACGTCGAGCGAAGGATCGGTGGAAGTGGCGGCGACCACGGGAGCGGCGCCGGCCTTTCCGACGATGCTGTACTGCTCGGTGCCGGCCTTGAGGATGGACTTGCCGTCAACCTTGAGGCTGGAGAGGCTGAGCTCGGGCATCACCTTTACGGCGAAGGAGCCGCTGGCGACTGTGCCCTTGTAGGTAACCTTGGCGGTGATGGTGGCTACGCCCATCTTGCCCGCGGTGAGCTTGCCGTCCTTGCCGACTGCTACCACGGAAGGATTGTTGCTGGTGTACTCGACCTTGGCGTCGGCCAGGTTGATGAACGAATCATCGTTGAGGCAGGCGGTCACGGCGGTCTGGGCGGTCTCGCCTCCGCGGAGGACGGAGAGCCCGCAGTCGGCCACGACGGTCTTGACGGCAGGTGTGAGCTTGCCGCTCATGTTGGCGGTGACTGTGCCGCGGATGTCCTTGGAGGAGGAACCGATCTCGAATACGTAGCGGCCCTGGTCATAGGTCATCTTTTCGGCGGACATGTCCCAGAACCAGAGGTCGGAGCACTCGATGGGGATCTCGACCAGCCTGGTCTGTCCCTTGGGGATGGTCACGCGCTGGAAACCCTTGAGGCGCTTGATAGGACGCTGGAGGGAAGCGGGAGCGTCGGGAGTGGTCATATAGACCTGTACGACCTCGTCTCCGTCGAAGTCTCCGGTGTTGGTGACGTTGACAGAAATGACGATCTTGTCATCGGGGGTGATGGAGCTCTTGGAGATGTTGAAGTCGGAATACTTGAAGGTGGTGTAGCTGATACCGTAGCCGAACTCGTAGGATACGGGCTGGTCGAAATACCAGAGGGTGCGGCCGTTCTTGCCGGCGCCTCCGCGGAGAGTGTAGTCGGTGATGGCGGGAAGGTCGTTCACGCTCTTGAACCAGGTGGCGTTGAGCTTGCCGCCGGGGTTGACGTCGCCGAAGAGAACCTTGGCGATGGCTGTACCCTGTGCCTGGCCGTTGTAGCCGGTCCAGAGGATACCGGGCATGAGGTTCCTGAAGTTCTCGACCTCGACGCAGCCGAGGGTCTGCATCACTACGATGGTATTCTTGTTGGCGGCTGCCACGGCCTGGATGAGCTTGACCTGGTTGCCGGGGAGCAGGAGGGTGAGACGGTCGGCCTCCTCGGTGGCGGTGTTCTCGTCGGTACCGACGAAGACGATGGCCACGTCGGCGTCAGCGGCGCTCTTGATGATGGCGGGATCGATCTCCTCATCCTCGGGTGCCTTATAGACAAGGTACAGGGTCTTGAGCTCGTTGATACCGAGCTTGAGGACCTTCTCGGTCATGGGGGTGCTGGCGCCATAGACGCCGCCTACGCGCTTGCCGGAAGCCCTGGTGGCCTCGATTGTGCAGATGAGGTTGCCGTCGGGGCCGTCGACATGTGCCTCGATGATACCGCCTTCGGTGGGGATGTTGCAACCGACGGTAAGCTGCTCGACATCTACGAGATCGACGCCGTCATAAGCGGTCCAGGAGCCGTCGTCGATGGTGCGGACCTGCTCCTCTTCGCCCATACCGGAACCGACGGTGATGCCGTCGGAGGAGGAATTGTACTGGGTGGCGTCATACCTGCGGACGGTGCCGTCGGCCTTGATGGTCTCGAAGTATGCCACGTACAGGAGGTTGCTCTTGCTCTTCGTGCTGGCGCCGGAGGCGACGGTCACATCGATGTCGAGTCCCTTGTCCTCGATGTACTGCTTGATGCCCTGGTAGGGGCTGATACGGCTGGACTCCTCCGGCCTGCCGGAGTAGGGACCGAGTTCGCATTTCTCGGCCTGGGGGCCGACGAGGGCTATCGACTTGACCTTGGAAAGGTCGATGGGGAGAGCCTTGGAAGTGGTGCCGGGAACGACTTCGTTCTTCAGGAGGACGGGGGTCTTGGTGGCTACTTCCATCGCGAGGGCGCGGCTGCGCTCGGAGTTGACGGTGCTAGGGGGCATCAGGGTATAGGGGACCATCGGTTCGGGATCGAACTCTCCGGTACGCATACGGACGGTGAACATGTTCACCAGGGCGCGGTCCATGTCGGCCATGGTGATAAGTCCCTTCTCGTAAGCGCTGATGGCATAGCGCTGGTAGATGCTTCCGCAGTCGGAATCGACGCCGGCGAGGAGACCCTCACGGGTGGCTTCCTCAGCGGTCTCGACATAATAGTGACCGGTATAGATGTCCTCGATGGCGGCGCAGTCGCCGGTGACATAGCCCTTCATTCCATAGGTCCTGCGGGCTACGGTGTCGACGTAGAACGGACTGGCGGAGACGGGCTCGTGGTTGACGGCGCTGTAAGCGGTCATGATGGACGGAAGGGCGTCGTTCTCGATGAGCTCCTTGTAAGGATAGAGGTAGTATTCGCGGATGTCACGGGAGTCGGTATCGGCGCTGCCGACGTGACGGTTGAACTCGCTGTTGTTGGCGAAGAAGTGCTTGGCGGTCGGAACTGCCTTCATATACTTGGCGTCGGGTCCCATAAGGCCTCTGACAAAGCCGGAGGACATCCTTGCGGCAAGGAAAGGATCCTCACCGTACGACTCGCCGGTGCGGCCCCAGCGGGGGTCGCGGACGGGCTCGACGACGGGAGACCAGAAGGTCAGGCCCTTGGTGCCGGTCTGGAAGATGGCGCGCGCCTCGTCTGCGATCATGGATGCTTCACGTTCGAGCAGGGCGGGATCCCAGGAGGAACCGGTGGCGACGCTGTTCGGGAAGGAAGTGGGGCCTTGGATGCCGACGGCGGGATTGGCGCCGGAGAGCACTCCGTGAAGGGCCTCGCTCCAGACGTTGTAGCCCTTGATTCCGAGACGCGGGATGGCGGCCATGTTGTTGCCGAGCAGGCTCTGCTTCTCCTCGAGGGTGAGGCGCGACACAAGGTCGACCGCGCGCTCCTCGAAGGAATAGCTGGTGTTCTGGTAGATAGGTGTGGTAGTGTCGGTCTTTCGGTCATCCGACGGCCTTGAAGCCGTCATCAGGCTGAGAGACAGGACTGCTGCGGGGAGCAGCAGAAGGTTCAGGATGCGTTTCATTCTTTAATTATATGGGTTTGGTTATGTCCTATTACAAATCTATAGAAAAAATTTTAAAAAAACTTTCGTTTCGGGGGCTCTCTTCCGTCATTGATGCAAAATGATTCGAATCCGACATGAATGTGACCCTATTCTTGAAGGTATTGAACTGAAAGGAATAGCAAATCATTGAGGAATTTCGTAACTTGTCGCCAAATGTATATTCATAAACTATGACCAATATGTTAATCAAAAAACTGTCTCTTATCCCGCTTGCGATCCTCGCATTCTCCGCGGTTGCCTCTGCACAGAATCCCATCATCAAGGGAGCTTTTTCCGCCGATCCTTCCGCCCATCTCTTCGATGGCAGGATCTATGTCTATCCGTCCCACGACATCCCGGCTCCTGCCGACTATGCCCGCAAGGACTGGTTCTGCATGGCCGACTATCACGTGTACTCCTCCGACAACCTCGTCGACTGGGTGGACCATGGCGTCATCGTGGACCAGGACCACGTTCCGTGGGTGAACGCCGCCGGATACAGCATGTGGGCCCCTGACTGCAACTACAAGAACGGCAAGTATTACTTCTATTTCCCCGCCCCTCAGAAGCCTCAGCCGGGACAGCGCTTTGCCGGCAACGGCATCGGAGTGGCCATCTCCGATACTCCTTACGGTCCCTTCATCCCCGAGGAGAAGCCCATCCAGGGCATCGGAGGCATCGACCCCTGTATCTTCATCGATGACGACGGCACCCCGTACCTTGCATGGTCCGGACGCGGCCTTCAGCTCGCCAGGCTCAAGGACAACATGCTCGAACTGGATTCCGAGCCCATCACCATCACCGGAATCCCGAGGGGACAGACCGAAGGCCCCTTCCTCTTCAAGCGCAACGGCAAATACTACTATACCTTCCCTTGGGTCGAGGATGCCCGCGAGACCCTTGCATACTGCATGAGCGACAGCCCCATGGGTCCTTATGAGTTCAAGGGCAAGTTCATGGAGCAGTCCGAGACCATCTGCTGGACCAACCACCATTCCTTCGTCGAGTTCGGCGGACAGTGGTA
>CAMJHW010000103.1 GCA_946405645.1 uncultured Bacteroidales bacterium | reverse complement strand
TCCGCAGCGAGAAGCAGGACATGATCATCCTCAATTTCGCCAACGGTGACATGGTGGGCCACACCGGCGTTTACACCGCCGTGACCCAGACCGTGGCCTGCATCGACAAACTCGTCGGCCGCGTGGTGGATGAGGCCGTCGCGCACGGCTACGTCGTTCTTCTGACCGCCGACCACGGCAACGCCGACTTCGAGGTCAACGCCGACGGCAGCCCCAACACCGCCCACTCTCTCAATACCGTGCAGTTCGTGGTGATCAACGCCGGCGACGAGGTCAAGTCCGTCAAGGACGGAGCCCTCTGCAACGTCGCTCCGACCATCCTCAAGCTGATGGGCATCCCTCAGCCGGCCGCCATGACCGCCGAGCCTCTTATCTAGGAGAATGTACAAGTTCAGGCCGATACTCAAGACCCTCGTGTGGGGAACCGAGAACTGGGTGCTCTCCGGAGTGCCCGGTTCGGAGTCGGTGGTGGCCGAAGGCCCCGCCGCCGGCAGGACCCTCAGCGAGGTCTACGGCGGGGAGTTCCCGCTGCTCATCAAGTTCATCGACGCGCACCAGGACCTGAGCATCCAGGTCCATCCCGACGATGCCCTTGCCGCCGTGCGGCATAATTGCAAGGGCAAGACCGAGATGTGGTACATTATCGGGGCTTCGGAGGGCGCGCACCTCTACTCCGGCCTGGCCAGGGCCATTACGCCCGAGGAGTACGCGCGCCGGGTCGAAGACGGCACCATCACCGATGTCCTGGCCGACCATAAGGTCGCCCCGGGAGACGTCTTCTTCATTCCGGCCGGCCGTATCCACGCCATCTGCGGCGGCTGCTACCTCGCCGAGATACAGGAGACCTCCGACATAACCTACCGCATCTACGACTACAAGCGTCCGGGCCTCGACGGAAAGCCCCGCCAGCTCCATACCGAGCTGGCCAAGGACGCCATCGACTATACCGTAGCCGATGATTACAAGACCCGCTATGAGCGCCGCGCGAACGAGCCTGTCGAGATCGTGAAATGCGCGCATTTCACGACCACGCTCTTTGAGCTTACGGCTCCGCTAAACTGCCCGGCGCCCGGGCGCTGGTGCGCCGTCATCTGCGCCGGCGGCGCCGGCACCGTGAACGGCGTGGCCGTGAAGGAAGGCGAAGCAGTCCTGCTTACCCCGGACGAAAAAGAACTGAGGCTCGTCCCCGAAGGGACAGGCCTCAGACTACTCACCAGCTGGTGCTGATAGACTCATGACATCCTGGCCTACACGGTCAGGATGTCTTTTTCCTTGGCGGAGACGATCTCGTCGATCTTCTTGATGAACTTGTCGGTGACCTTCTGGACTTCCTCCTCGGCTTCTTTCTCGGTGTCCTCGGACATACCTTCGTTCTTCTGGGCCTTCTTGAGGAGATCGACGGCATCGCGGCGGGCGTTGCGGACGACGACCTTGGAGTTCTCGCCAGTGGCCTTGGCCTTCTTGATGAGTTCCTTGCGGCGCTCCTCGGTGAGGGCGGGGACGATGCAGCGGATGATCTCGCCGTTGTTGGCGGGGGTCAGTCCTACGTTGGCGTCGAGGATGGCCTTCTCGATCTTCTGGATCATGTTGCGCTCCCAAGGCTGGATGGCGATGGTCTTGGCATCAGGTGTGTTGATGGAAGCCACCTGGAAGAGGGGAGTGGGAGTGCCGTAATAGTCAACCATCACGTTGTTGAAAATGGCGGGCGTGGCCTTGCCGAGGCGGTAGGACTTGAGGTCCTCCTCGAGGAAGTCCACGGCATCCTGCATCTTGCCTTCGGCAATGGTGAGGATCTCTTTTGCTCTGTCTGTCAACATATCTTTATCCTTTTTAAATTATTATACGTGTACCAGGGTGCCGACCTTCTCGCCGGTGATGAGCTTGGTGAGGTTGCCCGGTTCGTTCATGTTGAACACGATGATGGGCATGTTGCCTTGCTCGCAGAGGGCGAATGCTGTGGCATCCATGACCTTCAGACGATCGGCGAGGGCTTTTGTGAAAGTCAGTTCGTCATATTTTGTCGCAGTGGGGTCCTTTTCGGGGTCGGCGGTATAGACGCCGTCGACGCGGGTGCCCTTCAGCAGCGCGTCCGCGCCGATCTCGAGCGCGCGCAGCGCGGCGCCGGAGTCGGTGGTGAAGAAAGGATTGCCGGTGCCGCCGGCAATCAGCGCCACGCCGCCCTCTTCGAGGACCTTGACGGCGTGCTCGCGCACATAATAGCGCGCGATGGGCTCCATCGGAGTCGCCGTGAACACCTCGGCCTTGATGCCCAGCGACCTGATGGCCATCGCGAGGCCGAGGGAGTTGATGACCGTGGCGAGCATGCCCATCTTGTCGCCGTTCACGCGGTCGAAGCCTTTTCCGACGCCCTGAAGGCCGCGGAAAATGTTGCCTCCGCCATTGACGATGGCGATCTGGAGGCCTTCACGCGCCGCCGCGGCGATCTCCGCCGCATAGGCGTTCAGGCAGTTCTCATCAATTCCCTTTCCCTGAGGGCCGCCGAGACTCTCTCCGCTCAGCTTCAGCAAGACTCTTCTGTACATAATTATTGTGGCTTATTGAGGGAAACAAAAATATCGGAAAATTATGAAACTTGCAAGAAAGAACCTATATTTGCAAATGCGATAGCGCTAAAATGAATTAAATCCTTAAGAAATGTTCATATTCAATTCCTCCATCGGAAAGAAATTCATCCAGAGCATCAGTGGTGCTTTCCTTGTCATCTTCCTTCTGCTGCACGGTACTATCAACTTCTTCTCGGTCATCGACTCTTTCACCGGCAAGTACGGCGTCGTGGCTGCTGACGAGAAGCTCTTCTCCGCAGGAGACGGCCTGTTCAAGCTCGGCTGCGACTTCATGAGCACCGGATTCATCTCCATCATGGTTCCTGTCCTCGCGCTCGGTTTCCTGGTCCATATCATCTATGGCTGCTGGCTGTCGTGGCAGAATATGAAAGCCCGCGGAGGCTGGAAGCGCTATGAAGTGGCCAGCAAGGCCGAAGCTGATTCCTGGTCCGCCAAGAATATGCTCGTCCTCGGTGTCATCATCCTCGGTTTCATCTGCTTCCACCTCACCCATTTCTGGGCCAAGATGCAGCTCCCCGAGATGTTCGGCGTGGGCAACTATGAGAACAACCCCTATCTCCTGCTGAATGTCACATTCGGCAAATGGTGGGTCCTCGTCCTTTATATCATTTGGTTCGCAGCTGTCGGCCTGCACCTCGTCCACGGTTTCTGGAGCATGTTCCAGACTGTCGGCTGGAGCGGACAGACCTGGTTCAAGAGGCTCAAGGTCATCGGCGTTATCGTCGCCTGCATCATCGTCCTCCTCTTCGTCGCCACTGCGGTCAACGCTTTCATCCAGGCCAACTTCATCGCCTAGGCCGATTAAATTTGTCCAAAACATATTTTTTGTGTACCTTTGCGGTCCCTATTTTGTGTAGGGATCGCAATTTTTATTATTAACTAATTAAAGATCAAGACAGTGGACACACTAAGCTACAAGACAGTCTCGCTTAACAAAGCGACTGTGAACAAAGAGTGGGTTGTCATTGATGCTACAGATCTTCCGCTTGGCCGCCTCGCTGCCCGCGTCGCTCTTGTCCTCCGTGGCAAGAACAAGCCCGGCTTCACTCCCAACGTCGACTGCGGTGACAACGTCATCGTCGTCAACGCCGAGAAAGTCGCCCTCAAGGGGCACAAGATGACCGATCGCGTGTATACCCGCTACACCGGTTACCCGGGTGGACAGCGCTTCACCACGCCTAAGGAGATCCTCGCCACGAGACCCGCTGAATTGGTCCGGAGAGCAGTCAAGGGTATGCTCCCCAAGACCCGTCTTGGCAACCAGATCCTCGGAAACCTCCATGTGTATGCAGGTCCCGAGCATCCGCACCAGGCCCAGAACCCTAAAGTTATTAAGTTGGACGAAATTTAAACAGAGCAAATGGAACAGATTCACGCCCTTGGAAGACGCAAGGCAGCTGTAGCTCGCGTTTATCTCGCAGCAGGTACCGGTGAGGTCCTCATCAACGGCCGTAGCCTCGACAGCTACTTCGCCGAGGAGTCCCTCCGTTACATTGTGAACCAGCCGTTCTCGGTGACCAACACCGAGGGCCAGTTCGACCTCAAGGTCAACGTCGTTGGCGGTGGCATCAAGGGTCAGGCCGAGGCCATCAGGCTTGGTATCGCACGCGCACTCTGCGAGGTTGACAAGGAAGCTTATCGTTCTGCGCTCAAGGCCGCCGGTTTCCTCACCCGCGACGCCCGCGAGGTCGAAAGGAAGAAGCCCGGTCAGCCCGGTGCCCGCAGACGCTTCCAGTTCAGCAAGCGTTAGTACTACAATCACGCTGTTTTACAGATTGCACAGTCCGGTTGTGAAATCTCCGGATCTTAGGAAGGATGCGAATCCGACCTGGCTGCCGGGAGATTGCCGGGACTGCGGAAAAGACAGGAGACTGACAAGGTCACTACTCCGGTCTTGATGAAAAGAGAACAAAAAGTAAAAAAACAAAACAATGTCTAGAACAAATTTCCAGGAATTGCTTGATGCAGGCGTTCACTTCGGACATCTCGCCAGGAAGTGGAACCCCAAGATGGCTCCGTACATCTTCGATCAGAAGAACGGCATCCATATCATCGACCTGCACAAGACCGTCGTCAAGGTTGACGAGGCTGCAGAGGTTATGAAGGAGCTGGCCAAGTCCGGCCGCAAGATCCTCTTCGTCGCCACCAAGAAGCAGGCCAAGGACATCGTCTCGGAGAAGGCTGCCGAAGTCAATATGCCTTCGATCACCGAGCGCTGGGCCGGCGGTATGCTTACCAATTTCCCCACCATCCGCAAGGCCATCAAGAAGATGAGCACCATCGACAAGATGAAGGAGGATGGCACTTTCGAGAAACTCGCCAAGAGAGAGCGTCTCCAGGTGGACCGCCAGAGGGCCAAGCTGGAGAAGAACCTCGGTTCCATCCGGGATATGAGCCGTCTCCCTTCGGCTATCTTCGTGGTTGATGTACAGAAGGAGGCCAACGCCGTCAAGGAGGCCAACCGTCTGAACATCCCGGTATTCGCTATGGTTGATACTTGTTGCGATCCCACCCCGATTGATTATGTGATTCCGGCCAATGATGACGCCACGAAGTCCATCGAGTGCATCATGAATGTACTCTGCAAGGCCATCCAGGAAGGACTCGAGGAGAGGAAGCTCGAAAAGGACAAGGAAGCCGCTGAGGAAGAGGCTGCCGTGAAGCCCACCGCCAAGAAGCTCCGCGCCCGCAAGGGTGCCAAGCCCGTAGATGTCGAGGCTGAAGCCGAGGCCGCCGAAGAGGCAGCCGAGGCCCCTGCCGCTCCCGCCGCCGAGGCGGAATAATCGCTCTGTTTAACATTAATATTTGACGAATATGCAGATTACCGCAGCAGACGTAATGAAATTACGCAAGATGACCAGC
>CAMJHW010000102.1 GCA_946405645.1 uncultured Bacteroidales bacterium | reverse complement strand
CCGTCGGGGTTGAAGTACATCGGGTCGATGCAGACCTCGCGGTTATAGCCGCCGGAAAGTCCCATCTTGATGCCTTCGGGACGGGTGAAACGGTGGTACACCATGTACCAGTCGTCGGTTCCGGGAATATTGATGACGGAGTTGTGTCCCGTCCCGAAAATCTGCAGGGAAGGATCCTGTTGGAGGATGACAGTCTCCTCGACCTTTGCGGGCTGTCCGTTACGTACGAACTCGGTGGGGGAGTCGGAGATCAGATACCTTATGCAGTAGCGGGCGGAGCGAGTGATGTTCTCCGACCACATGAAGTAGTACAGGCCGTTGCGCTCGAAGACGTAGGTGCCCTCGAGATAATGGTACTCTCCTATGCGGGAGCGGGGGATGAGCTCGTGCATCGTTCCGGGCACGAGCGAGACCATGTCGTCCGCCAGTTCCGCCATCCAGAGATATGAGTTGCCCCAGTACAGATAGTACTTTCCGGTCTTAGGGTCACGGAAGACGTCCGGATCTATGACCTGGTTGGGCGTGTGCAACTCCTCCTGGCTGAGCATAGGCTTGCCCAATGCATCCTTGTAGGGGCCTTCAGGCTTGTCGGCCACGGCGACGCCCACTGCTTTGTTGGCTACGAAATAATAGTAGTATTTGTAGTTCCTTCCAACCTTCTTTTCTATTATGCAAGGAGCCCACGCGTACTCCTTCCCCCAGTCTAGATCCTGCAGGTCCAGGATAACGCCTTCGTCCTTCCAGTTGACGAGGTCCTCCGACGAGAAGCATTTGAAATCGTGGTTGTGCCAGGCATACGCGCCGTCGGTCGTGGGGTAGATATAGTACTTGCCGGTCTGTTCGCTGTAAAGGATTTCAGGGTCGGCATGAAGTCCGCGGAATACGGGGTTGTGCACGTCCGGAGCCAGATGCTCGGGCTCCGCCTTGTCGCTCCAGGCTTGGAGCCTCTTGTATTCCGCTTCGGCGAGGCGGATGAACGAACCCTGCTCGGGTCCGTACACTCCTTCCAGGTACTGCGGACGCCTGAACTCCTTCAGGCTGTCGTCCGCAGTACAGACCCTGTAGCTGCCAGTCGGGCCTCCGGCAGGGTCGACGTAGCCGACCTGCCAGCCTTCGGCCTCGACGAGCCTGAAGGTGGAAGGCCCTTCTACCGCCTTGCCTTCTTCCGGCTCGAAATAGACCGGCTCGGACCATGGTCCTGAGAGCTGTTCAGCTCTGGAGGATAATAAACCCGGACGTCCGTCCTCTTCCTTGAAGAGTACGCAGTAGCCGCCCTCCGGCAGCGGACTGATGTCGGCATCCTTGATGCCGAAGCCCCAGTCCGCGATCAGCTCCGGGCGGCTCCACCCGGAGAGGTTTACGTCGGAGCGCAGCCCGAACAGGCTCATATGGGTGACCTTCGTGGGCTCGAGCATAGGGAAATACACGAGATAGGAATTGTTCGTATCGTCCCAAATGATCTGTGGATCTCCGACCGAACAATACTCCGGAAGGTCCAATGTGGATATGCGCACCCACTGGACCAGGTCGTCGCTGCGGTAAATGTCGATGTCGGAGGAGCCCGATGCCGCGACCATTATGTATCCCCAGTCCCGCGCCCTGCATAGGTATGGGATCTCACCGGAGAAAACGTCTTCGGCGTCTTCCGGGAATATGGAATCACCGCACAGCAGGTCGTGGAAATGAATTCCGTCCTGGGACATAGCGTATGCCGGCCAGCCTCCGTGAGCGGAGATGTGGCAGAACAGGTATCCGAAAGTGTCACCGTCGGAAAGATCGGGATTGCCGCGCAGGGCCTGCGCATTGGCGCTGAAACAGAAAACTGCCAGACAAACGGTCAGGAGTAAAGCTTTTTTCATAGTTACAGGACTATCAATTCACTTCAACTTGTGCAAAGTACTCGTCACGCAAGGCCTTGACGCCGGCCTTTCCCTTCAGGGTGCACACTCCTTCGAGAGGGAGCTCGCGGCTGGACGGTCCAACGCGGAAGGAATAGTCTCCCGGGGAGACGGTCCACCCTTTGTCCGAATGCCAGGCCAGCTGGTCGGTCGACACCCTGAAGCAGACTTCCGCGGTCTGACCGGGATCGAGCGCGATGCGGCGGTAGCCCTTGAGCTGGACCGGCTTCAGCGGCTGTCCGGACCTCGGCGATACGTACAGCTGGACGATTTCATCACCCTTGACGTTCCCGGTATTGGTAACCTTGCATCTGACTTCAACCAAACCGTCTTTCGTCTTGGAGGAAGGCTGGACGCTGATGTCGCTGTAAGCGAATGAAGTATATGAAAGGCCGAAACCGAACGGGTACAGCGCTTTTTCAGGTTCGATGCCATTGTTGTAGCAATAAGGATCTTCGCTCTCGGTCGCAGGGAAGCTGAAACACAACTTTCCGGAAGGATTGACCTTGCCGGTGAGTACGTCACTGACTGCATTGCCTCCCTCCTCGCCGGGATAGAACGCCTGGAGGATGGCTGCACAGCCGTCCGCTATGTCGGATATCATCTCCGGCCTTCCGCTGAACATTACCAGCACCACCGGTTTGCCCGTGGCGATAAGGTCCTTGACGAACTCCTCCTGGTCGCCGGGCAGGCGGATGCCGACCCTGCGGCGGTTCTCTCCGCAGAGATAGATGTTCTCTCCCATCGCGGCAATGATCACGTCGTTCTTTGAAGCCAGCGCGACCGCTTCCTCCCAGTCGGTATAGTCCTCCGACTCGAGTCTCCGGACGTTGAGGGAACGTACCCTCTCGTCGCCGCCCTGGGTCAGACCCATGTCGGCCAGGGTGCTCCAGTCGACGCCTCGCGAATACTCGACTTTCCCATCGTATCTCTCATTCATCGCTTCGAGGAACGTGGGAATCCTCACTACCGACTCATCGACCGGCTTCCTGAAGAAGAACAGCTGCATCGAGGGGAAGGAGTAGTCTCCGAGCATGCTCCAGATGGAGTTGGCGTTCGGTCCCACCATGGCGACGTTCTTTCCGGGTGCCAGAGGCAGGATGCCGTTGTTCTTGAGGAGGACAACCGACTCGGCGGCGATGTCATAGGCGGTCTGGCGGTTCTCGGCGGGATCGAGGTCGACGGGACCTTCCTTGAAGAATACGGGATCGGGATCCAGCAGGCCGGAGCGCGCCTTGACGAGCAGCGCGCGCTTCACTGCGCGCTCGAACACCTCCTCGCTGATGCGGCCTTCGGCCAGCAGCTCGGGGAGATACTTGTATGAAGTGCTGGAGCAGAACTCCAGGTCGTTTCCGGTCATAAGAGCATCGACGGCGCACTGCTTCAGGAACTCGGGGCTCCTGTCGCGGCTGCCTTTCTGGACCGAGCCGTAGTCGCTGACGACTATCCCGTCATATCCGAGATAGCCTCTCAGGATAACGTTCAGCAGGGTGTCGCTGCACACTGCGTAGTCCGAACGGAACTTGTCATAGCAGGTCATTATGCTCTTGCTGCCAGCCTTGCGGACGATGGCTTCGTGCGGGAAAAGGACTTCTTCGTAGATCTCTTTCCAGCTGAGTTCCGAGCCTCCGCCATATCCGAGGAAGTGCTTGGTCGTGGCGGTGATGCCTTCCTTGAATCCCTTTGCCTGGAGTCCTTCCACGAAAGCGGTGCCCAGGGAAGCAGTCAAGTATCCGTCCTCTCCGTAAGATTCCTCGATACGGGGCCAGTGGGCGTTGCGGATGATGTCCACCATCGGCGACAGAGCGTATTGCTGGCCGATGGCCCTCATCAGCACGGCCGTCTGGCCGGTCTTGATGCGCAACAGGTCGGGGTCCCAGGTACAGGCCACCGCCATCTGCTGGGGATAGATGGTGGCTCCCTTCGCTGTCACGCCGGAAATGCATTCTTCGTGCATTACGGCCGGGATCCCTGCGGGAGTCTCGTTCACCATATAGTCCTGGATGTCGGCGACAAGCTGTCTGAGTCCGTCGGCGTCGAGATCCTGCGAGCTTGAGATCTGGCAGATGTGTCCGGCTCCGTAGGGGATGACTTCGCGGGCCTTTTCGACGGAGAACCTGCCGTTCTCCATCACTTCGCTCGGATAGATGCCGAACAGCTGCGCGGCGCGGTCTTCGACGCTCAGGCGCTCATAGACGGCATCCACCTGTGCCATAAGCTTCTTTTCAGTCTTGTCTGTCGTGCAGGAGTAAAGCATCAAAGGGAGGGTAAAAAGGAAGAGTATTCTTTTCATGGTCGCTAATGATTATCTGAACAGTACTTCGAGGCCGTCGTAGGCAGCCTTCAGAGGTTCCGGCAAAGTCCTGTCGAGCTCGGCCTGGGGCGGCTGCTGGACCTTCGACAGATGGGTGATATAGACCTTCTGCCCTTCGACCGCCGCATATTTGCGGTTTTCCGCCAGCACCTTAACCGTGTTCTCCACCTGCGCCACGCTGGAGTGGGAGAACAGCCTCATGTCATCGTTGTTGTAGTCGAGTCCCATGGTAGCCTCCATTATGATGCCTGTCAGGAACTTGCGCTCACGCGAGAACTGCCCGACACCGGCAATTGCCAGGGCATACGCCATAATGCCGGCGGTGTCGGTGGCATAGAGCAGCCTGGTGGAGTCTTTCTCTATGAGATAGATGAGAGCCTGCTCGTCGGAATAGTTGGAGGTATGGTTGGCCGGGAGGGCGGTAACCGTCAGGCCGTCCTGTTCGACGACCTGCCCCAGGGCGAGAGGTATGATCTCCGGGACGGGTACCCCGGTGGATTCCGACGCCTTCTGGAAATCGTTCCTCGCCCTCTCGATCCAGGTTTCACCGAGATAGACCCGTTTGATGCCTAGCTCGAGCGCCGCCTTCGCGTCATAGTGGTCGTTATGTGAGTGCGTATAGAACACCACTTCGGGACGGTTCGCCGGCACCATGTCGGCGGCGGAAGGAGTATAGTCGAAAAGTACCTTGCCGTCGGCAAGGATGCTGGCATGCCTCCTCAGCTCCCCGCTCTCGGAAGGGCCGTTCCAGTCGGCGCCGCCGGTGCCGAGGAAACGGACATGGATGCCCGGCCCCGTCGGCACATATTCGATGGGGCCTCGGCCGCCAGGGCGGAAGCCTCCGGGAGGAGGGCCCTGCGGCGGACGCCCCTGCGGGGGTATCTGGGCCTTGGCATTGTTCAGCGGAGCAGATGCTGCGGCTGCTACTGAAGCGATCGCCGCAATGCGGAGGAACTCTCTTCTTTTCATGGTGTTATATAGTCTTAGTAATCCCAAATATAGTAAAAAGAAAAATAATTCTTACATTAGTAAACCATTAACACGTGAACGATATGAAAAAGCTTTCGATCATCCTCTTTCTTGCCTTTTCTTTATCCCTGCTCCTTTCTTGCGGACGCTCCGGACAGAAAGCGCCGAAGATCTCCATCTTCTGCGACCATATCGAGACCATAGCCCGTCAGGAGAAGATTCCTTTTGCTGAAGCAGCCGCCCTTATCAGGGATTACGGCTATACCGGAGTCGATGTGAGGGTCACTTTCAGCCCCGCTGT
>CAMJHW010000101.1 GCA_946405645.1 uncultured Bacteroidales bacterium | reverse complement strand
GAACCAGGGTCTGGGACACCTTCACGGTGATGGAAGGCAGGCAGGTGAGGTTCCTCGGCTTATGCTCGATGGAGATGGACGTCGTGCCGGCGCCCACGGCGGTGATGTGGCCGTTCTGGTCCACGGTGGCGACGGAAGGGTCGCCGGAGGCCCAGACGATCTCAGGGTTGGTGAGCTCCTCCAGGGAAGGAGTCACCGCATAGGAGAAGTCCACGGACTCGCCCACGACCATCGGGAAGACGGTCGATCCGTTCTCATCCGTGTAGAACTTCGCGGCGTCGGTGTCGGAATAGGTGAATGCCAGGGTCTTGGCCATCACCACGGAATCCAGCACATAGGATTCCTTCTTCTGGCAGGAAGCGAGGGCGGCGAGGCCGGCGGCGACGAGGATGATATACTTTTTCATATCGCAGTCCATTGATTAGTTCCAACCTTTGTTCTGACCGAGCTCGGGGTTGAGCTGCAGCTCGTCGCTCGGAATCGGATACAGATAGTTCTTCTCGGCCCACACGCGGCCGTCGTAGAGGATGATGCAACCGTCGGCGTCCAGCGGACGGGTCTGGTTGGTCCAGTTGGTGGCGAACCAGCCGGTCATCGGGATGCCCCGCAGGTTCTGCGGCATCTCGGTCTCGGCGGTCTTCCAGCGCTTGAGGTCGTCCACGCGGAAGCCCTCGAGGGCGAGTTCCACGGTGCGCTCGGCGCGGATCTCCTCCCGCATCGACAGGCCGTTGGCGGAAACCAGGCTGTTGGAGAGCTTCACCATGTCCGGATTGGAACGCTGGCGGACGAGGTTCAGGGAGAGGTCGAGGTCGGCGTCGGAGATGCTTTCGCCCTGCTCATATACGGCCTCGGCGTAGTTCAGGAGCACTTCGGCGTAGCGGATGACCGGATAGTCGTAGCCTTCGTTGGTGTCGTCGACCTTGCGCTCGGTCGCCCACTTGTTGTTGATGTAGCCGGACTGGGAGCGGCGGTCGCAGGTGAGGGCGTCCTCCTCGTCGGCGGCGGTCCAGGTGGTGCGCCACTTGCCGTCGTTGTTCCAGTACTTCTGGCCGTGACGGAGCAGGGTGGCGTTCATCCGGTTGTCGCGGTCGGCGAACTCGGTGTTCTGGCCGGTGTAGCCCTGGAACTTGGGAGACTTCGCGATCGGCAGGCCGTCCTGGCAGCGGTACATGTCCGCGAGCTTGCGGGTCACGTACACACCGCTGTTCTGGGCGCCGTGGGTGATGTTGGTGCCGATCTTCTTCGTGGCCTCGTCGTGGCGGTGGGAGAAGATGTACTCCTTGTTGTCCGCCTTGGTGAGCTTGGCCGGGTTGCAGTCGGTGTTCTCCAGGATGAACATGTAGCGGTAGCTGTCCTTCCCGCCGAGGGCGTCGCTGTAGAAGAGCGAGTAGGCCTTGCTGTCGATGACAGCCTTCGCGGCGGCCGCGGCGGTGGCGAAGAGCTCGTTCGCGGCGGAAGCGTTGTTGTTGTGGAACTTCTGCCAGGAGCCCTCGTACAGGGCGACACGGCTCAGGAAGGCGTTGGCGGCGCCCTTCGCGACGCGACCGTCCTCGGTCGGCATCTCGGGAAGGAGCTCGGCGGCCTTCTTCAGGTCGTCCACGCAGTGGCGGATCACCTCCAGGCGGTCGTTCCGCTTGCCGTACAGCTTCTCGGAGTCCATGTCCAGCGGCGTGTCGGTGTAGATGACGTCACCGAAGATCTGGACGAGCTCGAAATAGAAGTAGGCGCGGAAGAAGTAGGCCTCGCCCATCGGGATGGCGATGTCGGCCTTGGGCTCGAATTCCGCGGCGTTCTTGAGCAGCAGGTTCGTGTAGTAGATGCGCTTGTACAGGGTGCCGTAGTTGCCGTCCGTGGAAGGGATGGAGTTGGAACCGGCGCTGTACACGTTCAGGTTGGGCGTGGCGACGAGGTCGGAACGGGTGTCGGAATGGACGCCGTCCGTCCAGCTGCACATATAGTCGGAGCCCTGGAAATCGCGGGTCCAGCCGTAGAACTGGTTGGCGAACAGGCTGTAGTTGGCGGGACTGGACCACACCTGCGCGTCAGAGAGCTGGGCTTTCGGGGAAAGGTCCATGCAAGCGGACGCAAAGAGGGCGGCGGCCGCGATGCTCAGTATGTTGATGATTCTTTTCATATCGCGTCAGGATTAGAAGGTAACGTTGACACCGAAGGAGTAACCCCGCATGAACGGATACCGGGAGGTGGAACTCGGGGCGCTCTTGGCTTCCGGATCCCAGCCGTCCAGGACCTTGGTGTACTCCCAGAGGTCCGTGCCGGTGAAGAAGAGGCGCAGGCCGGAGATGAAGCCGACGCGCTTGACCGCCGTCTCGGGCAGGTTGTAGCCCAGGGTGACGTTCTTCAGACGGAGATAGAAACCGTCGGAAACCGACCAGGTGGAAGTCTGGTAGTTGTAGTTGTTGATGTTTCCGTTGGAGGTGTAGGGCGGGTAGTAGCCGTCCGGGTTGGAGGCGGACCAGACATTTCCGATCGTGTAGGAGGAAGTGTTGGTGTACAGGGCCCGCATCGGGACCGTCCAGTTGTTGATGCCGTTCCACATGATGCGGTTGGCGGCGCCCTGGAAGATCACGGCGAGGTCGAAGCCCTTGTACTGGACGCCGGCGTTGAAGGAGTACTGGATTTCCGGCGTGTCGGTGCCGAGGTACACGTAGTCGTTCATGTCCAGCTTGCCGTCGCCGTTCTGGTCGACGTACATGTTGTCACCGAGGCGGAGCTCGCTCGGCATGCCGATGCCGTTGCCGTCATAGTACTTGGCCAGATAGGCCTCGCGGACGGAATCGCTGGTGATCTTGCCGCCGTACTGCAGGCCGAACAGGGAGTTCAGCGGATAGCCTTCGCGGTTGGAGACGAACTTGTTGTTCTCCACGGTCGCCTGGCCGCCCAGGTTGACGAGCTGGTTGCGGGCGAAGGTGAAGGTGCCGCCGAAGTTGTAGCCGAAGTCGCGGCTGACCTGGTGGCGCCAGTTGAGCATGCCCTCGTAACCCCAGGCCTTGAACTTGCCGGAGTTGGCCTTCGGCGCGGTGTCGCCGAGGATGGACGGGAAGTCGATGGACACGAGCATGTTGTCGTTCTTCTTCTGGAAGACCTCCACCGTACCGGTGAGGCGGTTGCCGAAGAAGCCGAAGTCGAGACCCAGGTTGTAGTTCTTGATCCGCTCCCAAGTACGGGACGTGGAGGCGAAGGAACCGTTGGTGCTGATGGTGGAAAGGAGGCCGTTGCCGACGAGAGCGCCGGTGGAGGCCGCCGTGTTGTACAGCTGCACGCCGTCGTAGTTGGCGATGCCGCTCTGGTTACCGACCTCGCCGTAGGAGGCGCGGAGCTTGAACTCGTCCAGCCACTCGACATCCTTCAGGAAAGGCTCCTGGGCGATGCGCCAGGCAAGGGAACCGCCCCAGAAGAAGGCCCAGCGGTTCTGCGGAAGGAACTTGGAGGAGCCGTCGTAACGGGCCTGGAGTTCCACGAGATAGCGGGACTTGTAGTCGTAGTTGGCGCGGCCGAAGAAGGAGGCCACGGCGAACTGCCAGCGGTTCGGGCTCACCAGGGTGATGTCACCCGCGCCGTTCACGACCTCGAGACCGGTCTGGATGTCCTTCGCGTGGACGCCGAAGTAGCGGTAGTCCTTGAACTCGTACTGGGTGCCGAGGGTGAGGCTGGTGTTGTGCGCGTCGGCGAAGCTCTTGTGGGCGTTCAGGTAGGCCGATGCGGAATAGAAGTCGGTCCGGGAGGCCGTCTGCTCGTAGTAGCTGTTGGCCGCCGTCGGGTTGAGGGCGAGCATCTTCGTGCCCGTGTAGTTGTAGTATTCGACGGAGTGGTTGTCCTTGTTGCGCATGGCCGTGTCGGTGTTGTAACCGAGGTTCACGTTGGCGTCGAGCCAGGAGGCCAGGCGGAACTTCAGGGTCTCGCTGAGCGTGAAGGCGGAGACGGCCAGCTTGTTGTCGCCGCCGAACTCGGCCTGGGCGGCCGGGGAGTTCCAGGTACCCCAGCGGTAGGCCTTGCCGTCCTTGGTGAAGAGCGGAAGACCCGGCATCGGGACCGTCGTGGAGAGGAGGGCGCCCACATCGACCGGGGCGATCTGGTCCTGGCGGTTGTAGCCGATGGAAGAATCGATCGAGAACCAGGACGTGATCTTGAACGTATTGTTCAGGCGGAAGTTGTAGCGCTGGTTGTTGTTCCGGCCGTACTGGAGCGGGGAGCCGTCATAGGCATAGCCCAGGGAAAGACGGTAGGAAACCGCCTCGGAACCGCCGGTGACGCTCAGGTCGTGGTTGGTGGACCAGGCCTTGCCGAACACGGAGCCGAACCAGTCCACCTTGTCGTCGAACACGAAGTCCTCGACGTCGGTGAAAGCGGTGGTGCCGTAGGGATTTGGCTGGTTCTGCAGGTCGATGAAACCGCCCTTGTACTGCTTGGCGAGCTGGGCGTAGTAGTACCACGTGTGCGCGGTGTTGTTGTCATTCTCCAGGGCCGTCATCACGGAATCGGCCCACTGGTCCAGGGACATCAGGGAAGGAAGGCGGCCGACGGTCTTCATCGTGACGGAGCCGTTGTAGCTGACCTTCACCTTGCCCGCCGCACCTTTCTTGGTGGTGATGAGCACGACGCCGCCGGCCGCGCGGGAACCGTAGATGGAAGCCGCCGCGTCCTTCAGGAAGGACATCGAGGCGATATCGTCGGAGTTCAGCAGGCGGAGGGCGTTGACGCTGTCATAGGCGACACCGTCGATGATCACGAGGGGTTCGGAGTTGTTGGCGGAGACGGCGCCGCGGAGCGACATCGACCAGCTCTCGTCGCCAGGGGCGGAGGAGGCGCGGGTGATGATCACGCCGGGAACCTGGCCCTGCAGGGCCTGCACCGGGCTGGAGAGCGCTCCCTTTTCCTGGAGCATCTCTTCCTTGACCACGGCGACGGAACCGGAGAGGGACTCCTTCTTCACGGTGCCGTAACCCACGACGACGACTTCATCCAGAAGTTCGTTGTCCTCTTCGAGGGTGACGACCATGCCGGGAGCGAGGACGGTGTGGACATCCTTGTAGCCGATGATGGTCACGGTGACGGGAGAACCGGCCGCAGCCCGGAGGGAGAACCGGCCGTCGAGGTCGGTGGCGACTCCGTTCGTAGTCCCGTCCACGATGACGGTGGCGCCGATGACCGGCTGCCCCGCCGTGTCGACGACCTGGCCGCTCACGGTCTGGGCGAAGGCCTCCGCTCCGAAAAGCAGGGCCGCGCCCACGGCGGCGAGCCGGAGGACGTGCTTGAGAGTGTTGGACATTTTCATAAAGTTGTTTGGTTATTTGGATTGATTGTTCGAATCCGTGGTTGCTGATGCAAAGGTCGCGAATTATTTATAGGTGCAATCGTTTGTATGTAACAAAAAAGGGGATAAAATGTCACATCGTCACGTCTGACGAGCCGTTTTGTAACAAATCGACCTTTCTTCCGCGAAAGATTTTGAAATGAATACAAACGTTTGTATCTTTGCATCGGCAACCGAAAATCGTTTAAAACCTTATAACATCATGACCAATCCTTTCTCCCTCGAAGGCAAGAACGCCTGGATCACCGGCGCTTCTTACGGAATCGGTTTCAACA